>NZ_SMMB01001059.1 GCF_009711365.1 Xanthovirga aplysinae
TTTAAAATCATGTTTAAATGGAAACAAGTCTTTTTAACATAAATTCTAACCCCACACTAAGCAAGAACACTCCTTTGTAGTTGCTCAAAATATTGAGGGGCATATTGCAGACGACTTCCATACCAGGAAAAGAATTGCCCATTTACAATTCTTATCTCTACTTCAGGACATATGGATTTAAATTCTGTGATATGCTTCTCCCCAAAAGGGAACGGTTCTGAGGACAATAAGATCAAATCCGGATTCAAATCTCGAATTTGATCCTCAGTTAATTCAGGATAACGGCTTTTTTCAGGGAGTCCATTATAAAAACCGCAATAAGTAAGCATTTCATTGATAAAGGTATCTTGGCCTGCCGCCATGTATGGTCTTCTCCAAATGAAGTAGAGCACCCTTTTAAAAGTTCTCTTTTCCAGGTTTTGAAAACCCAAATGGATTTGATCAATAATTTCCCTCGCCTTTTTATTCCTTTGAGTGAGGTTTCCAAGGGAATTTATCATATCAACTGCCTGTTGCAAACTCTTTACATCACTCATCCAAACGGGAAACTTCTTGATAAGATATTCAATGCCATCTTTATAGTTTTCCTCTTTATTTCCAATAATCAGATCTGGTTCAAGGCTTTCAATCACATCGAATTTAAACCGCTTTGTACCACCAATTTTTGAAATGGCATTAACTTTTTGGGAAGGATGAATACAAAAATGGGTTATCCCCACGATTTCTTTGTCCAAACCCAAATCAAATAAGAGCTCTGTCTGAGAAGGAACCAAACTGATAATTCGCTGAGGTGGATATCTAAAGGATACCATTCTTCCCATCTGATCCAGAACTTTCTTTTTTCCCAATGGCTTTAAGAGATTAATTTTTTTTGCTTTAGACTAATCATAATAAGCGGCTAAGCTCCTCCTCAACCAATCTATACATTGTTGGAATGTGATGAAGTTTGCGATTTATACAAAGTTTGGTTAAATAGAGACACGATAAATCGAACCTCTACAAACAGTTTCACTTACTATTTTAAATACTTGAAATCGTGCCCAGCCTTTAATTGCAGTAAGAATTCACAAATCAGCTGTATGACATGATCCACATCTTCTTTGTGAACCATTTCCACAGTAGTGTGCATATATTTTTGAGGCAATGAAATCAAAGCCGAGGCCACCCCTTCGTTAGAATAAGCGAATGCATCTGTATCCGTAACCCGTTTGTCGGGAAGCAGCGGCCCTTTGGAAAGGAATTTTCTTCTTTTCTGCTGTGGCAATTAACATATCCAAAACGTTGTTATGGACAGCAGGTCCGTACGTCAAAACAGGGCCCAAGCCTGATTTTTGATTCCCACTTACCTTTTGATCATACATCGGTGAATGAGTATCATGGCAAACATCTGTGATAATGGCTACATCAGGTTTAATTCTACGGGCAATCATTTCCGCCCCTCTTAAACCAATTTCCTCTTGCACTGCATTCACCACATAGAGACCAAACGGTAACTTTTTCTTTTTTCCATGAAGCCTTTTTGCCACTTCGGCAATCATAAACCCACCAATCCTATTATCTAGGGCCCGTCCCATCCAATAACGTTTGTTGAGCTCCATAAACTCATCTTCATAGGTGATCACACAGCCCACATGAATTCCTAACTTTTCCACCTCCTCTTTAGAATTACACCCACAATCAATGAATATGTTCTTCAAAGTAGGTACTGGCTCATTCTCCTTTTCTCTTACGTGTATCGCGGGCCAACCAAACACTCCTTTTACAATTCCTTTTTTGGTATGAATATTTACCCTTTTGGAGGGAGCGATTTGTTGATCAGAACCTCCATTCCTGCAAACATACAAATAACCCTCATCGGTGATATAATTAACAAACCAGGAAATCTCATCCGCATGGGCTTCTATTACTACCTTATATTTGGCCTCCGGATTTACTACTCCCACAGCAGTCCCATAGGTATCCGTAAAATAGGAATCCACAAAAGGTTTTAAATAATCCAACCAAATCTTTTGCCCGGAAAATTCAAATCCAGTAGGTGATGCATTATTCAAGTATTCTTCCAGAAACTTTTGGCTTTTCTTGTCAATTGCCATAAAATTCAAAAATGGGTTATATCAATAAAGAAAATGTAGAATAAATGGATAACCACCGGAATAAGAAAACTACCGGTGGTTCAATAGGTATGTATTAATAAATTTATAAGGCTTGAGGCTCTTTTCCTAATGATTAAAGAGGAATGTTTCCATGCTTTTTCTTAGGCAGCTGATCCACCTTATTTTCAAGCATTTTAAATGCCCTGATCAATTTCTTTCGGGTATCCTCTGGTAAAATCACTTCATCAATATACCCTCTGTGCGCAGCACGATAAGGATTGGCAAACTTCTCAGTATATTCATCCACTTTTTCCTGCAATTTGGCCTCAGGATCTTCAGCGGAAGCAATTTCTCTCTTAAAGATAATCTCAGATGCTCCTTTAGCTCCCATTACGGCTATTTCGGCTGTAGGCCAAGCAAAATTCATATCTGCACCAATATGTTTTGAATTCATGACATCATAGGCCCCACCATAAGCTTTGCGGGTAATTACTGTCACTCTAGGTACGGTGGCTTCACTGAAAGCATATAATAACTTAGCCCCGTTGGTGATAATGCCTTTCCACTCCTGGTCTGTTCCTGGCAAAAATCCTGGAACATCTTCCAAGGCTAATAGTGGAACATTAAAAGCATCGCAAAAGCGTACAAATCTACCCGCCTTTTTGCTAGCGTCAATATCCAATACTCCGGCCAATGAAGCAGGTTGGTTCCCTACAATCCCGATACTTCTACCCGCCAACCGGGCAAATCCCACTACTATATTTTCGGCATAATCCTTATGCACTTCAAAAAAGCTGCCTTCATCCACTATTCCTTCCACTACTTCCCTCATATCATAGGGTTGATTGGGATTTTCAGGAATAACCGAATTCAGTTTTGGCCGCTTTTCATCACCTTCCTGATAAGGGTAAACCGGTGCATCCTCCTCACAATTTTGCGGAATGTAAGTTAAAAGTGTTTTGATACTATTGATACATTCCACCTCATTAGCACAAGAAAAGTGGGTCACTCCACTTTTGGAACTATGAGTGCTCGCTCCTCCTAATTCTTCAGCTGTTACATCTTCCTGCGTTACGGTCTTCACGACATTTGGCCCCGTAACAAACATGTAAGAAGTATCTTCCACCATCAGGATAAAATCCGTAATAGCAGGAGAATAAACAGCTCCACCAGCACATGGGCCCATGATAGCAGAAATTTGCGGCACTACCCCGGAAGCCAAAGTATTTCGGTAAAAAATATCGGCATATCCACCCAAGGCTACCACTCCTTCCTGAATCCTGGCTCCCCCCGAATCATTTAATCCAATAACCGGTGCGCCATTCTTCATGGCCAAATCCATTATTTTTACAATTTTCTCAGCATGGGCTTCTGCCAAAGACCCTCCTAAAACTGTGAAATCCTGAGAGAAAACATAAGTTAATCGTCCATTCACAGTTCCGTATCCCGTAACTACTCCATCACCAGGAAAGTGTTGCTTATCCAAACCGAAGTCTTTAGAACGGTGCATGACAAACTTACCTATTTCCTCAAAAGAACCTTCATCAAGTAGCAATTCAATGCGCTCCCGAGCAGTAAGCTTTCCTTTGGCGTGTTGTTTTTCAATTTTATCTTTACCTCCCCCTTGAAGAGCTTCTTCATTCTTTTTTTCCAAAAGCTCAAATTTCTCCTCCACAGTAGGTAGAGTGTATAATGTTTTATTGTTGTTTGATTTTCCCATCAGTAAATCTTTTGTAGCAAAGTATCTTCAAATATAGACAGGTCCCTTCTAAAATGGAATTGTTTTATAGGTAAAAATTAAGATGAAGTTTTTGCCACCTTCCTTCTTTGAATAATTATTTTGAAATTTTGTTCCCCACCTTGCAAACTACTTATTTTAAATATAGTATATTCCGAAAATTTTGGGCGCAATGAAGAAAAAAGTAGCGATTATAGATTTAGGAACTAATACTTTCCATATTCTGGTAGGAACGATTTTTGAAGATAATTTTAAAATATTATATAAAGAAAAGAGGGCTGTAAAGATTGGGAAAGGAGGGATAAACGAGGGAATTATTACAGATCAAGCTAAACAAAGAGCATTGACAACCCTTTCCGAATTTAAGAAGATTATTGAAAAGGAAAATATCGATATTATCCATACCACTGCGACAAGTGCTTTTCGAAATGCGTTAAATGGCCAGCAACTGGCCAATCAGATAAAAGAAAGGACAGGGATAGAGGTAAAAATTATTTCGGGAAAAGAGGAAGCAGCACTAATTCAATATGGAGTCAATAAAGCCTTAAATATTGGCACAACTCCCTCACTTATCATCGATATTGGAGGTGGGAGTGTGGAATTCATTATTTGTAACAATAAAAAAACCTTTTGGAAAAACAGTTTTGAAATTGGGGCCCAACGACTCGTAGAACTTTTTCATCAAAATGACCCGATATCCCTTGAGGAGATAAACGCACTAGAAGCCTACCTACAAGAAGAACTAACCGAATTAGATAAGAATATAAAAAAATTTAAACCTGAAATTCTCATTGGCTCTTCTGGTACTTTTGAAACTTTAAGTGATATTCATCGATTAGCCCATAAGATTGAAAAAGTTCCAGAGACCACTGAATTACCTATTACGCTTTCCAGTTATCTTGATATTCATCAAAATCTTCTCAGTAAAAACCAAAGGGAAAGGTTGGCCATTCCTGGCATGGTGGAAATGAGGGTAGAAATGATTGTGGTGGCTTCCTGTATAATTCATTTTCTCATTAAAAAATATGGATTTTCAAAAATGCGCATTTCGGCTTACGCCTTAAAAGAGGGAGTTCTCAACAAATTGATAGATGAATTAAAAGGAACAATCCCTCAAATTAAATAAACCATTACAGTTGGAGATACAAGATTACGTGACTTTACAATTCACGTTCCTCTTAAAGGATTTACATGCTTAAATTATTGATTATCCTTTCCCCTTCGTAATATTGCATTTTTATTTGATCCAAGAAAATGTATTCATATCAACGTTTAAAATCCTTCTGCCAAGAGGTATTTTTGAAAATAGGATGTCCAGCTGAAGATGCAAAGATCGCCTCGGAAGTATTAGTTTCGGCAGATCTGAGGGGAGTAGATTCACATGGTGTAGCACGCCTTTCCGGTTATTTAAGGTTGTATGAAGCTGACCGCATCAATACCACTCCAAATATTCGAGTAATTCATGAAACCCCAAGTACAGCAGTAATTGACGGGGACAAAGGTCTTGGTTTAGTAGTTGCTCCATTTGCAATGAAAATAGCCATGCAGAAGGCAAAAATGGCTGGTACGGGATGGGTTTCGGTACGGAACTCTAATCATTATGGAATTGCCGGTTACCATGCTATGATGGCCCTGGACAACGATATGATTGGTCTTTCTATGACTAATGCTAGCCCACTTGTTGCACCCACTTTTTCCAAAGAAAGGCTTTTAGGCACTAACCCTATTGCTGTTGCAATTCCAGCAGGAAAACAACCTCCATTTGTGGCAGATTTTGCTACCACCACAGCTGCTAATGGAAAATTGGAAGTGTTGCAACGTAAGGGAGAGGAAGCTCCTGAAGGTTGGGTACAAACCAAAGATGGACTACCTACCACCAATTCTTCTGCAGTTAAAGAGGGAGGTGCTTTATTACCGCTTGGAGGAAGTCGTGAAAAAGGAAGTCATAAAGGTTATGCATTAGGTGCCATAGTAGACATTTTTTCTGCCGTATTTTCTGGTGCTAATTATGGTCCCTGGGCCCCTCCTTTTGTTAGTTTCCTTCCTTTAGCCAAGGACCCTGTTGGAGAAGGATTAGGTCACTTTTTTGGGGCCATGAGAGTAGATGCTTTCCGTTCAACTGAAGAATTTAAAAGCCACATGGACCATTGGATTGAACGTTTCAGAAATTCGGAATCCCTAGACAAGGAAAAGAAAGTGATGATCCCCGGAGATCCTGAAAGAGAAATGGAAAAAATACGCTCGCAAGAAGGAATTCCTTTGCTAACACCTGTAGAAAAAGATCTTCAAGAGATTGCCTCCAAATTTGGTATCCAACTTTAATAATATCCAAAACTTTACATACTGGGGAAAACTTATCATCTCAGAGGCATGATAATGATTCCCCCTCTTATTACATAAGGCTTGGGATAAATTGAGGTTTGAGAATCGTAATTCAGGTTATACAAAGCCATTACCGAAAGCCCCACTCTTCCTCCCAAAGGTTGTAACATTCCCACTCCTGCAAAAAGTGCGTTTGACCACCTTCGCTCGATTACTTCCCCTCTTCCATTGGTGGTAGATGTGGGCACGTTAATGGGTTCCAATTCGCCATATAAAAAGAAAGGTTTGGCTATATCATAGCGAGCAAATATACGCCCACCGTAAACATTCCATCCTACTTCGTTTTCTCTCAACTTAATGTATTGATAAGTAAAGCCTACTCCCCCAGAAAACCGTTCTGTAAATTGGTAGCCTACCAAAGGGGAAACATCTACAAAAAAGGCCGTTCCTAATTGCAAACCCACATTTCCTCCAAAATAGACACGATCAAAGAACCTTGCCCCAGCCTCCTCTTGTTCTTCTTGTTCTTGATTTTTTCCTTCTTCCGATTCAATTTCCTGGGCAGTAGCATTGAAATAGAATAAAAGGGGAAGCAGCAGCAGTAAAAAGGATTTAGTTTTCATATTAAGTTAATTTAATTTTTTTAACCTCTCATTTCTCTTCTTCCTCAATTACATAAACATCTTCAGATTTCTTTTTCATTAGGTATTTTTCCCTAGCAAATTTTTCCAACAAGTCCTTATTGGTCAACAACTCTTCCCTATCCTTCTTTACTTCCTGTATCTTAGTTCGGTAATAATCCCGCTCTTTTTCCAGGGCTTTTAACTTTTGGCGTTGCTTGTACTGTGTGTAAAAGTCATTTGAATCGACAAACATCATCCAGATCAGAAACAAACTCCCAAAAAGAAAATAAAAATTTTTAGTGAAGGGTAAGAACCTTTTCATCATACTAAGGAGGTAACCAAGGGTAAAACCTAAAAAAGAAAAAGTCCCGAAGAAATACTCCG
>NZ_SMMB01001183.1 GCF_009711365.1 Xanthovirga aplysinae
AAAGTCGTAAAAGAGGAAAAGAAGTTGGATGAAATTGTAAAGTTTTCCTTTGTAAGGAATCAGGTTGATGACGCATTATCAAAATATCAGTTCACTTTCAAAATAGAATTGATTGACGGCTCATCAATTCACTTTTTAACTATTGTGGAAGACACCAACCAAATGACTACCGAATATGCAACCTATTTAATAAATGCTTTAAACAAAGAAACATTACAAAAAAGATGGTAACAATGGCAAGTTGTCATGCTTTGGCAATGTGCCTATTTCGACGCTAAAAGTACAGAAGGCAGTGGAACCGTAAGCCGGAAAACGACAACCAATAAAACTGAATGATATGACAGATTTGCATTTTAAGAAACAAGGCAAGGGTAAATCTTTGATATTAATGCATGGTGGTGGAACAGATTTACAGGCCTGGGAATTTATTGGTCCTGAGCTTGCTAAAGAATATGAAGTCATTACTTATGATCAGCGAGGTGCTGGGCTTTCGCCTATTCCAAACGAACCAACAAATCACGTTGCTGATTTAGAATTGTTAATAAGTTCTATTGGTATTCAAAATGTAATTTTAGTGGGGCATTCATTAGGAGGGCAAATTGCCACAGATTTCACCCTAAAAAATCCTGAAATCGTTGATAAATTGATATTACTGGCACCTGGCTTGACTGGATTTGAATATGGTCCAGATTTTCAAGAAATGGCCAAGAGAATATGGGAAGTCGTTCCTGATATTGATAGAATGTTGGATATTATGTTGAATACATCTAAAGGTTATGCCATGCATATGGGTATGAATAGCCTTCAAAAAAACTTAATTGTTAAAGTACACCGGGAGAATATTGTGAAATCTCTTACATGGAAAAATCTAGAACAAGTATGGGCAGAACCACCAACAATTAACAAACTGGAGGAAATTAAATCTGAGACTCTTTTTATATTGGGCAAGGAAGATAAACAAGATTTATTCGAGATTAAGAGACTTTTTAATCAGCTACCCAATATTGAATTTGTAGATATAAAGAATGCAGACCATGCCCTAACATGGACACATCCCGCTGATATCATTGATGTTATTTCCAAATTTGTAAATGGTGACTAATTTTTTTTGAGAAAGCCAACCAATAACAGTGGGAAACTGCACTGCTTTGTCAAGGTACGAATGCCGAGGGTAAAAAAAACGGCATCCGCCCGAATCCCTTGCCAGTATTTAATAAATCTCAATACTATGAAGAAACAAAAAAACTCATTTGATCGCAGAAGTTTTATTAAAAAAACGTCTTTTCTTGCATTGGGAGCTGGCGGTCTATTGACTTTGCCACAAACCGCCTCAGCTGATCCTAAAACTAGTTCAGAGGATATAAACATTATTGGGCCAAAAGAGGGATTTACTCCTCAAATTGGAACGTTGGTATCCATGATGAATTGGATGAGAAGGGTGATTCTAAATCCAGTACAAGGAATGAGCGTTAGAGATTTAGATTACTTGATTGATGAAAAGGCCAACTCCATTGGTGCCATGTTGTGGCATTTGGCAGCAACAGAACGATTTTATCAAATCCATACTTTTGAAGGAAGGCAATGGGGTGATTGGGATGAAGAAGATAAATTAAATTGGAATACAGCTTCAAGTCTTGGAGATAAAGCTCGAAAAACGATTAAGGGTAACAACCTTAATTTCTACCTAGAGAAGTTGAAAGATGTTCGGGAAAACACGCTCAAGGAGCTTGCAAAGCGAGATGATGAGTGGTTAATGCAGGTGGATGAAGATTGGTTTTGGGGTCCTACCAACAACTATTGCAAATGGTTTCATGTATGTGAACATGAATCGAATCATAATGGGCAGATTAAGTTCATAAAAAGCAGGCTACCCTCAACAGAATAGGATAATTTAAAGGCTTGCCAGCATAAGGTAAAATGCATTGGGACTAATTTATCAAGGTCGTTAATCCCAATTTCCAACCATTTTATGGAATTGCCCTATTTCTTATTGGTTACTAGGTAAATTTAATTTTGGAGTTAGGTGTTTTACACATGGTTTTTTATCTGTATATGATGATATTATTTTGTAAGGTGAGAAAGGTGTATTAACAGCTGAAAATCCTTAGTGCAAAAATTAGCTTTTCAATTTTACGTGAAATTCGAATTAGTAACCAAATAAAAGGTGTGAATGGAATGTGAATAAAATTCACAGCTCAAGGTTAAAAGCACAATTAAAGCTATAATTTTTAACCTGGTGTTTCTCTCAACATAAAGATTACTTCAGTATTGCATTTTTGCTGTAATATTTAGGTTTTTGACTGAACGTAAATAGACCAATCATTAAAAAACTTCCCACCTCCGCGGCCGAACGTGACAACCATATGCCTTTTAAACCCAAACCAAAAATATCGGGTAACAAATACAGAAAAAATGCTATTAACACAGCCCCTTTTGACAGATTGAGTATATTAGATATATTAGGTTTACCGATAGTCTGGAAATAAGCGCCCAGAATATAATTTGGCCCAGCTACCAAAAATAGTAGAAAAAACAATCCGAACGACTCAACTGCTATATCCCGAAACCCTTGTGATTCTTTGCTTGAAAATATATCTATCAGTAGTTCAGGAAATATGAAACCTACTGAAGTTACAACCAAACCCAAAATGGTGGTAAATAACAATGAAAACTTCAGGGCTCCAAAAACCCTATTGGCTAATGATGCACCAATATTGAATGACATAATCGGTAAAACGGATACCATAGCAGCTGTAAACAACCTTAAAAAGATAAAACTGATATAGTTTACCATTCCAAATGCTGCAATAGCCATGTGGCCATATGGCACCAAGCTTTTGTTAATCATTAGCAATCCAACCGAAAAGGATATTTCGGATACAAATGTTGGAAGACCGTGATTCAAAAGCTCCTTCCATTCCTTAATTTTAAAGGTTAGGGTGAATTTTTTGATACTAAGTTTGCCTTTGCCCTTGTTAAGGTATATTATTAAATAAAGAGATGATACGAAAACGGCTACTCCAGTGGCGATTGAGGCTCCTTTAGTTCCCATAGGAATAATGATGATCAGCAAAAAATCAAGCACAATGTTGATTATAACTGCCCATAATGAAGCATTTCTTGCCACTTTCGGAGCACCATCATGACTTACTGCATTTCCCAAGATCATTCTAAGCAAAAAGAAAGGAAGCCATAGAAATCCCCAGTAGAAATAATCATAAGTGCTTTGATAAAGTGAAGCATCGTCATTGCCCACCATAAAGTAAACGATAGTTTTGGTCAAAAGGGGACCTGTAAATAGAATAATACTTCCAATTAATAAGGCATAGGATGATGTAAACTGAAATACTTCCTGGGCTTTATTAGGATTTTTAGCGCCAATGTTCTTACTGATCATAATCCCACCTCCTATGGTCAGAGGTAGAAAAAAAGCAATGTAGAAGGTAATGATTGGTCCACCAAACAATCCTACCGCAGCTACACCTTCCTCTCCCACATATCTCCCAAGTATGACCCCATCTACAATCTGATGTATGGTTACAGATAACAAACTTGTTAGGGTGGGAAGATAATACTTAAAAAACAATGGAATTATCGGATCCTTATCAAGTTGAATATTGTTTTTCATCGTATTTAATTTTTTGAGGGCCGCAAATATAATTTTTTTTCAAAATTATAAGCACTAATACGCATATAAATAATATGCGTAATCACCAATAATATGGGAGATGTTTCTAAATGGTTCCTTGAAAGTTAGCTGGGAATCCGTTAGATTAGAAAGTATAAAAAAAGTCCTGGTGCTGGTGTTGTATTAGGAACGTTAGGTCCAATTTGATGAATTATGAAATATATTCTTTTGGTAGCGCTCTGCGCACTTTTTAGTTTTAACTGCTATGCTCAGAACTTGTCAACTGAGCAAGTGGAGGAATATTATCAATTATTTTTCGATGGAGGAGTAAAAGTTGAAATGCAGAATTGGGAAAAAGATAGTCTTGAGCTTTCCTCAGGGCATTATTATAGTTTCGCTGAAAATAATGCTATGAATATTAGTTCTCCTAATATGATTCTGGGGTTTTTAATAGGAAAAGGTCTAAAAATAGAAGAAGCTTGGTACCGCAAAAATGAAAATAGTTGTGGAAGGATGATGGTAATGGTTCCAAGTAGCCTTTTAATAAAAGCCAGTGATGATTCCCAAACTGATATTTTTGAAAAACTGGGATTTAAAAAAAGTACAAATCCTTCTGTGGGTATGTGCCCCTATCTAGTTACTCATTATATATTTGAGTAAAATAAATAAGAGCACAACGGAAGCAGGATGCCATGCCTGCCCAGAGCCCAAAGCCAGTTATAAAATAGCATAATTGTTAGGAGAGCTTTTGTAGAGCACTATGAAATAAAAGCTGAGAAATGCGTAGAGTACAATTATTTGAATTTGAAGATTTTCATTGGTTTCCAAGTTCCTTTCGTTCTACCATGACGAAAATTATTGTGGTTTTTCACCAACTTTTAGGAACCAAGGAAGTAATTGCAAATTTGCTTTCCGAAATCCGTAAAAATTATGGTTATAATAGGATCGTGGATATGGGCTCTGGTTCAGGGGGGGCGATGCCAATGGTGATTGAACATTTAAACAAAGTTAATAAAGGTCCCAAAGTAGAACTTCTCCTTACCGATCTTCATCCTAATAAGAAATTTATAGATCAGTTTAACGGTAAAAACCAAGATTATATCTCCTACAGTGAAACCCCTCTTGATGCTAAGAATCTCTCCCAGGCACCAAAAGGGATGAAGACGATGATCAATAGTTTCCATCACATGCCTCCTTTTGTAGCCCGTGAAATTTTAAGAACTGCACAGGAAAATAAACAGGCGGTATTAATCTATGAAATGGGGGAAAACGTAGTTCCAGTAATTATTTGGGGGCTATTGTTACCCATTACATTGCCTATTGTAGCTTTGACCGCTATCCTTTTTGTTCCCTTTGTGAAACCTCTTAATTGGAAAGACATCTTATTTACATGGTTTATTCCAGTAGTTCCACTGTTCTATGCCTGGGATGGGCAAGCTTCTGCACCTAGGATTTATACCTTTAAGGATATAGAGGAACTTCTACCTGAAAAAAATGATGGTTATAAATGGGAGGTGAAACATGCTTTGAAGAAAAACGGAAAAAAACAGGGTTATTATATTTTAGGGTTACCTCATTTACCTTACAAATAATCAATTTTTATTTCCACTGAGGAGGGCTTTTAATTAAAATCTTATTCTAAATTATTTTGAAATGAATAGAGAATATATATCCAAAGCATCAATTGAAATTAATGCTCCAAAATCAAAAGTTTGGGAGGCATTAGTAAAACCTGAAATAGCCAAAAAATATTTCTTTGGTGCAGAAGTAATTACTGAATGGAAAGAGGGTAGTCCAATTCAATTTAAAGGAGAATTTAATGGTAATAAGTACGAAGAAAAAGGAACCCTCTTGAAGGTAAGACCGAATATTCAGCTCCAATATACGCATTGGAGTAACCTTGAAGGAATTCCTGATAAATCTGAAAATTACCGAATCTGGACTTTTGATATCATGGAAAAAGAAAGGATTACTCAGCTTACCGTATCAGAGGATAACATTCCCACGGAAAAGAAAAGAAAGCGTTCAAATGAATTTTGGAATGGAGTTTTATTAAACATTAAACAAATTCTAGAAAATTAGATAGGATTTAATATATACACTTAAACGATGAGAAGTAAGGGAAGTTTAAGATTAGATGTAAAATAGGCACTATTTCAGGTCTTTAAATTACTAATATCCCCATTATGAAATTGATAAAACTTACTGTGAAGAAATAACTAGGGGAAAAAATTTTTTTAAAAAATAACGTGTAGTAACAAAATCCAACTTACATGTGGAGCTAGCATTCAAATCCAGAATTTGAAATGCATTGGAACCTAACCTTTCCCATGAGTTCGTTCTAACAATAAAATTAAACCTATGAAAAAATTAATTAGCGTATTTATTCTATTGACTATTATCTGTTTACAGGTAAGCGCACAAAAATTTAAGGTGAGTTACTCATCCGAATTAATCCAAGAAGATTTCACAGGAAACATTATCTTATACTTATCAAAAGATAATAAATCTCCTAAGGATATTATTGTAGGTTTGCAGTTGACTCCAGTTTATAGAATTGTGGCCGATAATTTAAAGGCCGGTGAAGTTGCCCTGTTCGATGACCATTCCATATCCTATCCTGTAGAATTGTCGAATATTGAAAGAGGAGAATATTATGCCCAGGTGGTATTTGATCGTAATTTAGGAGGTCAAAGTATAGCATCGAGTGTGGGGAACATTTATTCCATTCCAGTAAAAGTAAATCTTTCAAAAGATTTTGATCATGAGTATGATTTAAAGGCTGACCAGATAATAGAGGAAGTCCCTTTTAAAGGAACAGAATTTTTGAAAGAATTAAGTGTAAGGTCAAAACTTTTAAGTGATTTTCATAAAAAGGAAATTTTCGTGAATGCGGCCGTTAGTTTACCAAAGGAATATTATGAAAATCCAGATGCCCAATATCCAGTGATTTTTTCAATCTTCGGTTTTGGTGGCAGTTATAAAACACATTCGGGAAAAGGTAAATACAAATTTACACATATTGGAGATAGCCCCGTTATTGTGGTTTATTTAGACGGAAACTGCCCAGAAGGTCATTCAACTTATGCAAATAGCGATGTTAATGGTCCCTGGGGAGATGCTTTAGTTAAGGAATTTATTCCTGCCTTAAATGAAAAATACAGAACTAACAATGCCATGTTTTTATTTGGTCATAGCAGTGGGGGATGGTCTAGTTTGTGGTTGCAAATTAATTATCCAAAAATTTTTGCGGGGACATGGTCAAGTGCCCCTGATCAAGTAGATTTTAGAAACTATCAAAATAAGAATATATACGAATCTAAAAGTATGTTCTATGATGAACAAGGAAACCTATTTTCTGACTTTACAATTGCCGGAAGGTTTCCAATTGTAAGCTCTAAAGATTTTTATAGAATTGAAAAGGTTATTTATAGAGGAACTCAAATGAATTCCTTTGATGCTGTTTTTGGTGGTTATGATCAAAAGGGAAATAGAATTAGGCTGGTAAATCTACCAAGTGGAGAAATTAATTCCAATGCACTTCCCCTTTGGAAACGATTTGATATCTCCCTCCTGTTAAGAGAGAATTGGGATGATCTAAAGGATGATTTGGAGGGAAAGATCCGAGTTTCAATAGGTGAAAGTGATAATTTTCATTTGCAACATTCTGTCCATTTGTTAGATAATGAAATGAAAAAGCTGATTGCAGATATTGAATTTGGATATTTTCCTGGTGATCATTTTACAGTTTTTACTAAGGAGTACCAGAAAAGAGGCCAAGAATTTTTGGAAAAATGTTATAAAAATTGGTTGGATGAAAATATATAGTGAGCACTAATTTCCCTGGTTCCCACCCACAATACCACTGGTTCATAATGTTGGGTTCAATATCTTTTTTTGGGGGATTTGTCCTTACCCAATCATGTATTATTATAGCTATTTGAAGAACTCCCATGCACTTTCACCCAAAAGGATGAGAAAGTAAGAATGGGGATTCTGAAAGTCTTTGGAATGAATTTTAAATCTGAAGAATTCTGCCACAGAATTAAGTCCTCAAAATGGTATTAGATTAACGAATATTTAAGTATAATAATGATTCGTGGTGATTTTACCTTATTGGAAAAGAAAATGCATAATGATGTCTTTGAAGGAGATTTCTTGAATAATACATCTATGAAATTGTATGTTCAGAATTTTGAAACCATCTATACCAAAGAAGGGATTTTCTCTAGGAGAAATTCTAATCCGCCTAAACTGAACTCAAAACACGATCTGAAAAAGAGATAGAGGATTAATTCCAAAAGAAAATATTGTAGTTCTTAGTTTTGAAGAACCTAAGAAGGGGGTGAAGTATAAAATTGACTTCAAATTTGTCCTGGGAGAAAAACTTTATTATGACTTAAGGTAAAAACCAGTTCCCCTTCTCTTACACCATCCTCTTTCCTAGGATCTAGGAAAGAGGATGATTAGTATAAGAAAATGAGGTTTTCAACTCAATGTACTATTGTTGTGGCAACTCTACAACGACTAATTCATTGCCATAAAGATCAAAACAATGAAAGAATTTATATTCGGGGGTTATTACCGGTTCCGTTTTGATTTTCGCTGAATTGTTCTTTATTCTTTCATACAATTCCATTAGAGAATTGGTATAAATCACCATAGTAGGCTGGTCACTGGTTTGTTTTCCAATCTGTTTTATTTGTTCTTTACCCTCAGCTTTTAAAAACCAAATACCTATAGCATTTGAAGCCTCTGTGCCAACATGAAGGAAGCGTTGCCCGACATCAGTGGTAAGGTCAAATAACTTTTTAAAACCGAAATTCTTATGGTAAAAAGCATAGGCTTCTTCATAGTCCTCTACCAGGAGTACTATCCTTCCAATGTGATTTTTTGTCATTTTTGTTTAAAGTTAAAAGTGAAATTTAATTTTGATTTAGGTAATTCCTCTGGGCCTTTCCTTTTAAAAATTGGTGGGCTTCTGGGTCTAAAGGATTTTGCCAATTATAACCGATCTTTTTCCATTGAAGGGTATAAGACCCAAGTTCAAGACATTCAATATATTCTTTGCCGCATACAATGAAGTCGTTCCAAAAATAAAGTAAATAGCCTCCATTTTGTTGGAAATAGGCCTCTGCTTCATTATAGTTCCTAAACCAACCGTGAACGAAAGCAATCCCTGAGGGTTTGTAAAGGCAGTCTTTTTCCACCACCTCTTGTTTTAATTCGGCCCAATTTTTAAAGCCTTTTTCAAGAGCAATAAGAAAATAGGCGTCTTTTAACTTCACCTTATCGGAGTGCTTTAGTAAGTAATCTACCGTTTCATTTGAAAAATAAGGAATTTGGAGAAAGCGAGCGGCAACTTCCTCTGCTTCTTGGGAAAAATTGGTCTTGAATTCTTTAAGCAGAATGGTGGCTTGAACTTTTAGTTCCCTTAGCCTAACTGGTGTTAAACTGTCCATATAATTTCTTTTATCGCCAACCTCCCACCTCCTGGCTGAAATTAAATAAACAACTTATATGTGAGTCGAAAAAAAGGGTGAATTGATCTTTTGTGGGAAGTAGGTGTCCCTTTACAACCTTGGTTAAAGGTAAAAAAAATATTTTTATTTACAAAAAGCCTACAAAATAGTGAGTATTACATTACCCTTAGGCCCCAAGACATTAACTATGGAATGAGATTACGGAAGGTTCGTAAACTAAGGGTTAATAAGAAATCTACTTCGATAAAAAGGGCTCGTAATTGAGTGCAAATCAAAATCTTTAGTGGAAAATGTTTTAAGTTAAATGTTGAAAATCTTTATTATTTTTATGCTATGGTTACAGCTCATAAATCCATCGAATTATTTGGTAAACCCTTATTCACTTGGATCACTGCTAAGACTCCAATAGGGGATGGACTACCATTACCCTCTGAAGCCTGTTTTGCATATATCCGGGACGGAAGCAATCAGACGGTGTTGGGACCTAATCAGGTTAGAATTCAAAAGGGACAAAGTATTCTGTCCCTATGTGGGAAAACCGTAGGCCAAATGATTGCTAAGCAAGAGGAAGGCCACATTGATACCATCGTTGTTCATTTCCACCGTGACCTCCTACTGAAAATTTATGATAATAGTCCTCCACCATTTTGGAAAGAGCTTGATACTCCTGTGACTCAATACATTGTTCAAGTGGCAGCTACTGAATTGGTGAAAAATTACTTTGATACCATTACTCCCCTTTTTTATAATAAGGCGGCAGTATCAGAGGATCTACTAATTCTTAAATTAAAGGAAATAATTCTTCTCCTCTTGCAGACGGAAAGATCTTATCAAATCATACAAATAATGAGAAGTTTGTTCTCGGAAAGAACATTTAGTTTTAAGGAGGTAATTGATGCCAATATTTGTCATCCCCGATCTATTGAGGAGTTGGCCCAATTGACTAATCATAGCCTTTCTTCATTTAAACGAGAATTTAAGAAAATTTATAATGCCACACCCGCAGTTTATATCCTTGATAAACGAGCTGAAAAAGTAGCAGAATTGTTGAAGCTTTCAGATGAGAGCATTAGCAGCATTGGTTACCATTGTGGATTTACCAGCCCTTCACACCTTTCAAGAGTTTTTAAAAATAAATATGGAGTTACCCCCAAGGAATTTCGATTGAGCCTCTCAGATTAGAAAATGGACTTTTTATGAAATCTTTTGCTTTGGTTTTTTCCGAATTTTGAAAATATCGGTAAAAGCAAAAATGATGAAGATAAACGTCTTGATTGCAAAAGAATATGGAGTTCAGGAAATGGATGATTCTTTGAAATCACTATTTCCCTTACTTGCTGGGAAAAGAGATTTTGGGGTTAGGTATCAAGGAAATTTAATTTGGCCCAGGTGTAAAAGCTTTGATCGTTTTCAGGAGTGAAGTATGATTGTCCTGTTTCCATATTCA
>NZ_SMMB01000388.1 GCF_009711365.1 Xanthovirga aplysinae
ATCCGACGCTAAAAAGCACAGCAGCCAGCCCAACGTTGCCAGTAATTAGGTATGAAAACAATACTAAAACTAATACTCTGGTTTTTGGTTTTGACTTCTTGTAAGTCTCAAAAATCATTATTACCGGATTATTCTAAAACAATAGCGGAACCAGTCAAACTGATACGGCAACAAATAGAGAAATACAAAGAACCTTTCGACATTGAAATTACGAATAGTCATAATGGCAGGTACATTGTAAATTCAAATATTGGCCTTGAAAATGATGAAGTTCAAATCGATACTCACATAAATAACCAAGCTTTCGGAAGTGAATCTGACACAACTTTTATTTTTACAAAAACTGATTTTGTAGCTAAACTCAATTTTGAGCTAGAAAAGGCTAACGATCAGATTAAGGTAGCTGGCAATTATCAAACTATAAAAGTAATTTTAGGAGATTCAACATTTAACTTTTACACTAGACAAGGTTTTGGGTTAATGTCATTGTTAGAAAAAGGTAAGTCGAATTATACAATAACTAGATAAATAACTACTGGCAACAATGGCGAGCTGCCATGCTTTGCCAGCGCGTAAAAGCCAACGCTAGAAAGCACAGCAGCCAGCCCAACGTTAGCAACAAGCAGAAAGAATGATTTTCAACCGACTATTTAAGAAAAAAAACAAGGAACTTTCAAAAATAGAATATTGGAAAAAATGGGAGTTATCTGAATTAATTGCTGACTTGCATAGGGCGGAAAAGTTATTGTCTGAATTCAAAGTTGGATATTCCAATAACTTTCTTTCAGCAGAGGAATTTCATAAAACCCTTGTAGAAGAAATTTATGAACTTGAGCATGACAATGTTCCTGATTTTACTCAAATTTGGCATTGGTTTGCTCCAACTTGTGATTGGGATGACCTAACAAATATGGACGGATTTGAATTAGGCAACCGAATATTTAATCGAGTTGATAAATGGAAGAGAAACCACGATTTTGTATACGGAACAAAAGTTTTTTTAAATGGAGCATATGGAGTTGTTATTAAGTCTAAATCTGATAAACCAGACTTTTGTGGAATTATAAGATGGGATACAAATAATGAATCAGATACTGAAGATTGGAGAGGAATGTTCGGAACGTTTATGAAACAAGGAGGACAAATCATTAACCAAAATCATCGATTTAAATTTATAAACGATGATGGAACATTAAAAAAATAAAGCCAGTTGCCAACAATGGCGAGCTGCCATCCTTTGCTAACGAGCAAAAACCGACGCTCAAAAAGCATAGCAGCCAGCCGAGCCGTTGTGTGTCAATATATAAACTGCATGTAAACTGAGTGAACTTTCAAGAAAAAATAGCGAATTATGTGCTAGGAAACTT
>NZ_SMMB01000982.1 GCF_009711365.1 Xanthovirga aplysinae
CTTGTTATTTACTAGTAGTGTTTTAAATTTATAAGCTATCTTTGGTGGGGAAAAATTATACTTTTTCTCCTTTATAAAGGGTTGGAAGTAAATAGTCCAAAATGAATTCAATGAGAAAAAAAAGAGTATTAATAACCGGAGGAGCGGGCTTTTTAGGATCCCATCTTTGTGATCGTTTTATTGCAGAGGGCTTTCATGTGATTGCTATGGATAATTTGATTACGGGAACAATGGAAAATATTGAGCATCTGGTAAAACTTAAGAACTTTGAGTTTTACCATTGCGACGTGTCAAAGTTTGTTCACGTTCCAGGAGAATTGGATTATATTTTACACTTTGCTTCTCCTGCAAGTCCTATTGATTATTTGCAGATGCCTATCCAAACGCTGAAGGTAGGTTCGCTGGGAACACATAATCTTTTAGGCTTAGCCAAAAGTAAGAAAGCCAGGATACTTGTTGCTTCCACTTCTGAGGTCTATGGTGATCCTTTGATCCACCCACAGAAAGAGGAGTACTGGGGGCATGTTAATCCTGTGGGTCCAAGAGGTGTTTACGATGAAGCAAAAAGATTTCAGGAGGCTATTACGATGGCCTATCATACCTACCATGGGCTTGAAACCCGGATTGTTAGGATTTTTAATACATATGGCCCTCGTATGCGTTTGAATGATGGAAGGGCTTTGCCTGCTTTTATTGGTCAAGCGTTGGGAGGAAAAGATTTAACCGTTTTTGGGGATGGCTCTCAGACACGTTCTTTTTGTTATGTGGATGACCTTATTGAGGGTATTTATCGCTTGTTAATGAGTGATTATGTGTTTCCGGTAAATATCGGAAATCCGGAGGAAATTACGATTAAGCAGTTTGCAGAAGAGATTATCCGTTTAACCGGAACTGAACAAAAGATTGCTTATCAACCTCTTCCAAAAGATGACCCAAAGCAACGACAACCGGATATTACCAAGGCGAAAGAAATTCTGGGATGGAAGCCTAAATATTCAAGGGCAGAAGGGTTAAAACCAACGATGGAATATTTTAAACAAAGGATAAAAAAAACTAAAGTGGAAGCTGCTTCTGAAAACGAGGAGTAAAAAAATAAATAGGTTATATCTAAATTTGATTTTTGAAATGGAGTCAAATTTATTGTAATAATTTCATAGGGTTTATCCTTTTTCGAAAAAAATATATTTCTGTTTTCTTATTAAAGAGAGGAATTTTTTTCATTTGTTTAATATGTCAAAAAGTAAAAAGATCTTAGTAACAGGGGGGGCTGGATTTATAGGCTCACATACTGTAGTAGAATTGAACCAAGCTGGCTATGAAGCCGTGATTATTGATAATTTTTCCAATTCGGAAAAAGGGGTGATAGAACAGATTGAGAAAATTACCGGTATAGCCCCCAAGATTTATGAAGGAGATTGTAATGATATCCAATTAATGCAGAATATTTTTGACCAAGAAGGTTTGTTCGCTGGAGTGATTCATTTTGCTGCCTATAAGGCCGTTGGAGAATCAGTTGAAAAGCCATTGGATTATTATCACAACAATCTTAATTCATTACTGATATTATTGAGGACGATGGAAAATTTTAAGGTAAGTAACCTTGTCTTTTCTTCCTCTTGTACTGTTTATGGAGAGCCGGACCTTTTGCCTGTCACCGAAGAATCTCCTAAAAAACAGGCAGAGTCACCCTATGGAAATACAAAAGCTATCAGTGAAGAAATCCTTGAAGACACCGTAAAAGGAAAGAATTCCAATTTGAAAGCGGTTGCCTTACGGTATTTTAATCCCATTGGTGCTCACCCCTCGTCTTTGATTGGGGAACTTCCCCTAGGTGTTCCCAATAACTTGGTGCCTTTTATTACACAGACCGCTGCAGGACTTCGTGAAAGGTTGACCGTTTTTGGGGATGATTATAATACACCTGATGGTACCTGTATTAGAGATTATATACATGTGGTGGATTTGGCAAAAGCTCATGTTAAAGCTTTTGAGTACTTAGAAAATCAGGGGAATGATTCGTTTTTCGACTTGTTTAATGTGGGGACAGGAAAAGGGAATAGCGTTTTGGAGGCTATAAAAACCTTTGAGCAAGTAAATGGTTTGAAACTGAATTACACCATTGGCCAAAGAAGAAGTGGAGATGTGGAAAAAGTTTTTGCCAAGGTAGATAAAAGTGAAAAACTGCTTAATTGGAAAGCCGAGCTAAGTCTGGATCAAGCCTTGAAAGATGCCTGGGGCTGGCAAAAAAAACTATCAAATATAAAGTAAATCATTATGTCAAAAATCCTGATTACAGGAGGTGCTGGTTTTATTGGCTCCCATGTGGTTCGTTTATTTGTGAATAAATACCCTTCTTACCAAATATTTAACTTAGATAAGCTTACTTATGCAGGTAATTTGGAGAATCTGAAGGATATTGAGGAGAAACCCAATTATAACTTTTTGAAGGGGGATATTACAGATCAAAAATATATCAATAGCATTTTTAAGAAGTTTCAGTTTGATGCAGTCCTTCACTTGGCAGCAGAATCACATGTAGACCGCTCTATTGCAAGTCCAATGGAATTTATACATACTAATGTGATTGGAACAGTTAATCTTCTTAATGCCGCTAAAGGTTTTTGGGGTGCGAATACAGAAGGAAAGCTTTTCTACCACATTTCAACGGATGAAGTATATGGTTCTCTGGATCAAGGCGGGTATTTTACTGAGACTACTTCTTATGATCCCCAATCACCTTACTCTGCTTCCAAGGCTAGTTCCGATCATATGGTTCGAGCATATCACAATACGTATAAGATTCCGGTGGTCGTTTCCAATTGCTCCAACAATTATGGACCTAATCAATTTCCCGAAAAGCTGATTCCCCTTTGTATTCATAATATAAAGCAAAGGAAACCTTTGCCTATTTATGGAAAGGGGGAAAATGTACGTGATTGGCTATATGTGATTGATCATGCCAAAGCAATTGATATCATCTTTCATAAGGGAAAAATAGGGGAAACCTATAATATTGGTGGTTTCAATGAATGGAGTAATTTGGATTTGGTTAAATTACTTTGTCAAATCATGGATAAAAAGCTCGGTCGACAAGAGGGGGAATCTGCCCAATTGATCAATTTTGTAAAAGATCGGGCTGGTCATGATCTTCGTTATGCAATTGATGCACAAAAAATCATGAAGGAACTGGGATGGGAACCCTCTTTACAATTTGAAGAAGGTCTTGAGAAAACAGTGGATTGGTATATGAATAATGAAAGCTGGCTGGAGCATGTGACTTCGGGTAGTTATCAGCAGTATTATGAAGAACAATATAAAGCTTGAATAAAAAAAACCGCAAGTTAAAGGACTTGCGGTTTTTTTATGAGCTATTCTTTATAAATGGTATGCAATACGGTTTCCCCTACTGCCGCTAAAGTAGTTTTGTCTATGATGTCCATATTATCTTTGTGTCGATGGTGGTAATCGGGAAAAAATCCATCAGGAGATGAAGGGTCATACGGAATGATGTCTATCATTGGAATACCTGCCTGATTAACAAATTGGTGATCATCTGTTATTTCAACTGTATTAATAGGTACAAAGAATTGGCCATATCCTAAGCTGGCGGCTTCCTTCCAGACTTTATCCACAATATTTGGAGCATATTCCATTGAGTAGCCTTCCCTGTAAAATTGGGCTCCCTTGGCGCCTACCATGTCTAATAAAATTCCATAATAGGCGGTATAATTACTTTCATGCTTGTTTTTTGCCCAATATTGAGAACCTAAACACCAAGTAGTACCGCCACTTATTGGGCCCCTGTAGCTGTTGGGGACTCCATAATCTTCTCCATCAAAGAAGATAATATCAATACCTACATCAGGTGCTTGGTTGCTATGAATTGCCCTTGCTATTTCCAGCAGTACGCCTACACCGCTTGCCCCGTCATTGGCCCCGTCAATGGGTTGGTCAGGGTTTATTTCATCCTTGTCTGCAACATGTCGGGTGTCCCAATGAGCTGCCAGCAGAATTCTTCTCTTCTTTTCAGGATTGAAACTCCCAATGATATTCCTTAAAAAAAGCTTAGTTCCATCATAGGCATTGGCATCAAATTCCTGAACCTTCACCTTAGCTCCGAATTTCTTTAAAGTTTCAATCAAATAATCTCCACAAGCTCTATGGGCAGCGGAATTGGGAACGCGTGGACCAAAATCAACTTGCTTTTTTACAAATTCATAGGCCGAATCAGCATTAAATGCTGGAACATTGATCACTTTTTTCACCTCTTCAGACACTTTGGTTTCTTGATTTCCTGGTTTTTTTTTCCCACAAGAAGCCAAAATCAGTATAAATACAATGAAATAAAGGCTAGTTATTTGCGTGTTTTTTTTATTCATAAGATGAGTAATAAATGTAATTACTTAAAATGAAGTACATAAATTAGTTTATCCCCTTTACCTTGAGGCGCAAAACCTTGTTTCTTTGCTTTGCACTATTCTTATTCATTAAATATATAAGCTACTCTTCATACGCCCAATCCACCCCTGTTTTCAGGTCTTTGACGATTAACCCTTGCTTTTTTAATTGGGCCCGTATGCTATCAACCCTTTCATAATCTTTGGCTTCCTTTGCTTCCTTATAAACCTGTAGTAAGGCCTCTACAATGATTTCTGGATTATTCGGTTTTTCTTCTACCAATCCAAAGATGTCTTCTATAAAGGTAGAATAAACTGTTTTCATTCGGACAAATGTTTCCTCACCGATTTCAGCAAACTTTAATTGTCCGGTATATAAAGAGTTGATTTTTTTCAACAAGTTAAACAGATGACCAACAGCTAGGGCCGTATTAAAGTCATCGTTCATGGCGCTGTAGGTATTATCGCAAAGTTGATTGATTTGTTTAATGGCTTTTTCGTTTAAACTAATTCCGTCCTCTTTTTTAAACTCCATTTTGCGCACCGTTCTTAGGCCGTTAATTGCCTTTTTGTAGGCTTTTTGGGCCGCTATAAGAGCTTCATTCGAGAAATCTAATGTGCTTCTATAATGTGCCTGAAGCATAAAAAAGCGAATGGTCATAGGGCTGTAAGGCTGTTCCAGGAGTTGGTGTTCACCACTAAAGAGTTCGTAAAGGTTTATGAAATTACCCAAGGACTTACCCATTTTTTGCCCATTAATAGTAATGAGGTTGTTGTGCATCCAGTATTTAGCTGGATCTGTTTGATTGGCCGCTTGTGATTGCGCAATTTCACACTCATGATGTGGGAATTGTAGATCTAAGCCTCCTCCATGGATGTCAAACTGTTTTCCCAAATATTTTGAGCTCATTGCAGAGCATTCAAGGTGCCAACCGGGGAAGCCCTCACTCCATGGAGAATTCCACCGCATTATGTGCTCGGGCTCAGCTTTTTTCCAAAGTGCAAAATCTTATTGGGTTGTGTTTGCCTTCTTGTCCTTCAAGGTCTCTTGTCCCTGAAATTAAATCATCAATAATTCTTCCCGACAATTTGCCATAATTGCCTTTTTGATGATATTTCATGACATCAAAGTAAACAGAACCATCTTCAATGTAAGCCATTCCATTGTCTAGGATGGTTTGGATCATCTCCACCTGATCCATAATATGGCCGGTAGCAGAAGGTTCTATACTTGGTCTTAAGGTGTTTAATAAAGCCATGTCCCTATGGTAGCTATCTGTATAGGTTTGCACCACTTCCATGGGCTCTAATTGTTCCAGTTTTGCCTTTTTAGCAATTTTATCTTCCCCACTATCCGCATCTCTCTCCAGGTGCCCTACATCTGTAATATTTCGCACATACCTTACTTTATAGCCCAAATGCTTGAGATATCGGAAAACTACATCAAAGGTAATGGCAGGCCTTGCATGCCCTAAATGCGCATCTCCATATACGGTTGGTCCACAGACGTACATTCCCACATGCCCTTTTACAAGGGGTTCAAACAATTCTTTTTTCCTTGATAACGTATTGTATATTCTTAATTCCTTCAGCATCCTGCAAAGTTAATAATTTGGATAAATGTCTGAATAATTCAGGTGTAATTATTACTAAATAGCTTGGTATTTGGAATTGTCTTATAACCAAGGACTATACGTTAGATTCAGAAAAATGATTTAATTAATCTTGAATAATAAAGGGTGGATTACTTTATAGAGACTTTTTATTAGTATTCTGGATGAAAAGCGAT
>NZ_SMMB01001106.1 GCF_009711365.1 Xanthovirga aplysinae
TTTCGCCTTTTTTACCATCAATTTGGCTCAATATTTGTCATAAAAAAATTCTAATATATCTTTAATGCGATTCTAATCACAATGTAAAGTTTAGGACTTACTTTTGTTGAAAGGAAAAAAGTCCATAAAATTTTCCATTTGATAAAAAGCAGGAAAATAAACCCTTTTTTTAATTACATAACCCCTGTAATTGAAAACCCGTTAAATCCCGAAAGCCGCATAGTTTTATAACTAACGGCTTTTTTTATTGGATTTCAAGAAATATTATTTTTTGTTAAATCCACTAATTTTTTATAGTTCATCAAAATAATCAAACCAGATAATAAAGTGAAAATTCCCAAAATTGCATTTCCGTAAGCCACATTGGATCCTTCACTAAAAAAATGGTGGGTAAACAGAAAAATAAAACCCACTCGCATCAACACATTAGTGACATTAAATACCCCATTTACTCTTCCAATAATATTATTAGGTACCAAAGAAAGAAGGTAGGAAACCCTCATTACCCTAGTTCCAGCATTTGTAAACCCAATAACAAATCCCAACAAAAAGAATATGGCAACCGAACGAGTAAAAGCGCTCATTATAAAAGTAAAAGACGTAGCAAATAACATCATCACTACGGCAAAGGGAATTGGTTTTTTGCGAAAGAATTTTTGAGCAAAAACACCGGCTAATAAGGCTCCACTGGCATATAATACTTCTAAAAGCCCAAATATTCCTCCACCTTTCTCTAAATGATTACTAACATACATGGGCATTAAGGCATGAAGGGCCACCATAATGGTCACAAAAATGGCATAGGAAAAAATACCGAAACTCAGAATCACTCTGTTTTTCTTTAAATACCTCAGGCCAGTTTTCAAGCGCTCTTTAAAAGGTCCTGTTTCCACTTCCAAAATTTTATACGGCTTATAACGAATTAAAGAGATCAGAAAAATGGCCAAAACATAGGTAATACCATCCATCAGGAAAATTTCATGCAATTCCCATTTTTGCAATTCAAATAAAATAGGAACCTCACGACCAAAAATGAAAAAACTCCGCTCAAAGACAATCCCTTCCAAAAGTAATGCCCCCAAGGCCCCTGCAGTTAAATTGGTCACCTGTCCTACAATTTCTATATAAGAGGTAACCTTCATATAATATTTTGATTCTGTAACTTCTTGAGTGAAAGCATACAAATTTGGATAGTGAATATGATAGCCAAACAAAGTAATAGTAAATACAGTTACTACCATTATCGTGGGTAATGCCCCATTAATTACACCAAAAGAACCAATAGAAAGCAAAATGATGCATTCGACAATATTAGTCCCCAGAAAAACTTTTTTCCGATTAAAACGATCTACTAAAGCCCCGGCGTAAAGCCCCCAAAATATGGTAAGAAAAGTGATCCCTGCATACATCAGGTTAAAGTGAGAAGAGTTTTGCTGCTGGGCATAATACCAGGGAACAGCCAACATAGAAATCCCCTGAGCAAAGCCAGAAACCCCATTAGCGACAAATAATAAAATGAGTGCTTTTTTATTTCGCAATGAATTGTATCTTTAAAGATTCCTAAGTGGGTTTAATAAATTCACCAGTTATATTATAACTGATTCGAAGAAAAAGTATCTGGAAAAAAACCTTAAAAAGTTTAAAATTGATAGGAGAAAATCTTATACGGGAAAAACAAGAGGCCAAAACAAAGGCTCAATCATTTTGCGCTTATAGAGAAAGAAGCCGAAAGGAAGTAAAACACAAACTTCAGGAAATTGGCGTTTCAGCTTCGCTAATGGAAATTATTATCGATGAATTGGAGCAAGAGAATTTTTTAAATGAAGAACGTTATGCCCGTTCATTTGCTGGTGGAAAATTCCGTATAAACAAATGGGGCAAGCAGAAAATCCGATTAGCCTTAAATCAACAGGGAATTGGAGAACACTTCATCAACCAAGGCTTAAAGGAAATTGATACAGAAGAATACATGAATTTACTTTTTAATTTGGCCGAAAAGAAAAGTATTACCGAAAAAGAAACTAATCCACTCAAAAGAAAGCAGAAACTTATGCGATACCTAATGGGAAAAGGTTTTGAAGCTGATCTAGTACAATATGTTTTAAACCAACTTGAATCTTGAGCTCCCAACTCGAAATTAGGATTGTTAATATAATTCTGAGTTTATGACTTTCTAAAATGCAATTCAATAATTTTGGTTTTGATTTTTTATATTTAATCAAACAAGGGTAATATCACAGGGGACAGTCACTAAAGCTCGATAACCAGATCGATATTTGATTTGAAGTATTAAGTTAGCCTACTTACCAAATAATAATAAAAACCTCAAGATTTTTGCCTTTAAGAATACTATTTGAAATTTCAAGTGACCGTTTCTAGAGAATTATTTTTTTGTAAAATAAAATCTTAAGCATCTCATAGTTTTTATTATTGAAGTTAATATTAAAAAAGAAGCCCAAATGTGGGTGAGGACTTTCCGATTCTTAGTTTCATATTAAAATTGAATGTATTTACTAAGATTTCAAGCCTGACATCAAAAATTTTCAAAATGGCTTCCCCCACAATTTCATTAATAAATATTTTTGCCTCAAACCAACATTTTATCTCCTTCTTCCATTTTTCTAATATTCTCCTAGGTACATCTAAGACAGCATTTTATAGATAAAATAGAGGCATAAACTCCCTAAAATATTAATCTTATACTTATCCCAAACGTATAGCTAAAATAGCAACCTATTTTTGATCAGTATTTTCAAAATTGACTTAAAAGGATATCAAATCCAATCTCAATCAGTTCCTGTTTAAAAAATGATTTGCTATTAAAAAGAATAAAAAAAGAAGTTTCATGTGTACAGTTACTTTTTTACCTAAAGCTGACAATGATTTTATACTTACCAGTAACCGAGATGAGAGCATTATGCGCCCCCCTGCTCTATCCCCAAAGATTTATGAATGGAAGGGACAAAAATTACTTTTTCCAAAAGACCCACAAGGAAAAGGCTCCTGGATTGCCGCCTCATCCCAAGGACGTGTGGCTTGCCTTTTAAACGGAGCATTTAAACCTCACCCAATGGGTGGGTCTTATCGTAAAAGCCGAGGATTGGTGCTCATGGAAAACTTTGAATATTCTTCCCCAAAAGATTTTTCCAGCTTATACGATTTTCAAGAAATTGAGCCCTTCACACTGATTCTGGCACAAAATGCATGGCTTTGCGAAATTCGTTGGGATGGTTTTCATGTCTTTTATAAGGAATTGCCTTTTCATAAACCTCATATTTGGTCATCAGTTCCCCTTTACGGGCCTGAAATTACTGCTAGAAGAGAAGATTGGTTTGGAAAATGGCTCAAAAACACTCCTTCTTTTACAGCTACTGACATTCGAAAGTTCCATAAATTCGGCGGGGAAGGAGATAGCCATAATGACTTGGTAATGAATCGCCATGATTTGCTAATCACTTTAAGTATTACCTCCATCGAAAGGAAAGCGCAAAAATGGCAAATGATTTATGAAGACCTCAAAAAGCAGCAAATTCAGGAAGTTGACCTTCTAATTGAATCCAAATTTCAGCCTTAAACTGGCCTGGTACCTTTATTTTGCATCCCTCCTCAAAAATAATTTTGTTTTAACTTTTCCCTCGCTGACATAAATCGTAATATTACGATTAATTAATCGTTCTTCATTTCAAATAACAAAAAGGATTGGTTTTGCACTATACTTTTCAACCATCTTAAAGATGTTAATAGGGAAACTATGAAAACAACAGCCACTTTTAAACGAAAAGAACTAAATTTTTTAGATCGCTACCTTACCTTATGGATATTTTTAGCTATGAGCATTGGGGTTAGTATGGGTTATGCATTTCCTTCTCTTTCCACGACAATAGATACTTTTTCCAACGGCTCCACCAATATTCCAATTGCCATTGGTTTAATCTTAATGATGTACCCTCCTTTAACAAAAGTAGATTATAAAGAACTTCCCAAGATCTTTAGAAATTTTAAAATATTAGGCATTTCCCTTCTGATTAACTGGATTATTGGCCCAACCTTAATGTTTATCCTTTCTATTTATTTCCTGAAAGATTTTCCTGAATACATGACAGGGTTAATTCTTATTGGATTAGCACGATGCATTGCCATGGTAATTGTTTGGAACGATCTAGCAGAGGGAAGCCGGGAATATGCAGCAGGATTGGTGGCACTAAACAGCATTTTTCAGGTATTTTTTTACAGTATTTATGCCTGGTTTTTCCTTACTGTATTGCCCCCATTATTTGGCTTCAAGGGAGTGGTTGTAGACATTTCCATCCCAACGATTGCCGAAAGTGTGGCCATTTATCTGGGCATCCCATTTTTAGCTGGTTTTCTTAGCAGATTACTTTTGGTAAGAGCCAAAGGGGAAAAATGGTTTAAAGAAAAATTTATTCCTAAAATCTCCCCCCTTACACTAGTAGCTCTTTTGTTTACCATAGTAGTAATGTTTAGCCTTAAAGGGGAAGTTATTGTTCAAATCCCTTTTGATGTCCTTCGTATTGCCATTCCGCTAATCATATATTTTGGGGTAATGTTTATTATTAGTTTTTTTATTGGGAAAGGATTCGGTGCAAATTACTCCAAAAACATCTCCATTGCCTTTACAGCAACAGGTAATAACTTTGAACTGGCAATAGCTGTAGCCATTGCAGTTTTTGGCATTAATTCCGGAGAAGCTTTTACAGGTGTAGTTGGTCCTTTGGTAGAAGTCCCTGCCTTAATTGCCCTTGTAAATGTAGCCTTCTGGCTCAGAAAAAAATACTACGGAAGACAAGAGAAAAGTAAATATGAATTAGAAATCAATAATTAGGATCAATGAGCATCAACTCAAAAGTTTTCTTAATTCCTAATTCTTAGATCGTTTTCATTAACTATTTATTTTCTTCCTCTTTATCGATGCTAAGAGTAGGAAAAGACAATTGGAAACGAATGATAAGTAGACGGGAGATAATGATGGAAAGGATTGTAGATACGGACGCAACTGGACCACTTACTCCTAATCCTAACAGCAGAAAGTATAATAAACCTCCCAGCAAACAGACAGTAGCATAAATCTCTTTTCGAAATATAAGAGGAATCTCATTACACAGGGTGTCACGTATTACCCCTCCAACTACGGAGGAACACATCCCCATTATAATAGCATAAACTGGCTCCACTCCAGCCAATAGTGATTTCTCTAACCCCAAAACAGTAAAAACTCCAATTCCTACTGTATCAAATAAAAAAAGTGCCTTACTCAACTTCATCACCTGTCTTTTAAAAAGAATGGCACAAACAATACCGCCAAGAATAATGTATAGGTAAAGAACATTTTGCATCCAACCTACTGGATTGAAGCCTAACAACAAGTCACGAACAGTGCCACCCCCAACGGCAGTGACAAAACCAATCATAGATGCCCCAAAAAAATCAAAGCGCTTACGAATTCCCGATAAGGTTCCGCTTATCGCAAAAACAAAAGTCCCAGCAAGGTCAAAAAAGTACAAAGCCTCCATGCAGCAACAATTACAAAGAAATTTACAAGTTCAGCTGAATTTTAGGATTGATTTTTTTCAGCGTAGCAATGAATTCACCTTCATCTTCAGGACTTACCAACAACTCTTCTTCATCCTCATTAAATATGATCCGAAAGCGATCTCTGGAAAGGGCAGGGGCTACTTTGGAAGAAAATGTTTTTTCAATTTTGGTAATTTGATTGATTGCTACTCTTCCTCTAAAAGGGCCAGACTGATAAAAAAGTATATCTCCCTTTACAATATAAAATGTAGAAATCCACATCCACATAACTACAGCAGCAATTAAGGCCCCAAACATGTGGGTAAGTGTTTTGGGAATTCCCTCTGCCATCAGAGGAGTACCGTACCCAATAATTAAAACAGGTACAAGTACAATCAACCAGACCAAAGTAGTAATTAAAGCATCCTTTCGGGATTTAAACAAAGCGACAATTTCCGGCATCTCTGGATTCCTATCAGATTAAATCTATTAACTCATTTTGAAGGTGAAGTTATTAAATTTATAAACCGAAGAGTTATATTTCCATGTAAATTTTTAGAAACTGAACGAGTCCCGTAGATTCACATGAATAAAAACTTTCAGGACGGAATAAATTTCCTTTCCAAACTTACTGCTAAACGTACTATTAACTCCTTAAAGATCTTTCTAAGTTTCTATTTGTCCAAAATACTAAAACGCTCATTTCACTGGGGAATGCCCATGAGCCTTTCCTTTGAGCCCACTACTTCCTGCAATCTTCGGTGCCCTGAATGCCCAAGTGGTTTACGTTCATTTAACAGGCCCACAGGAATGGCTGATCCGGAACTTTTTAAACAACTGATTAATGAACTACATCCTCAGCTTTTGTATCTTTTACTGTATTTTCAGGGTGAACCTTTTTTACATCCTCATTTTTTCGAAATGATTAAGTTGGCTCATCAAAAAAAAATTTACACGGCCACATCCACAAATGCGCATTACCTAAATGAGGAAAATGCGCGGAAAACGGTAGAATCGGGCCTTGACAGACTAATTATTTCAATTGACGGTACCACACAGGAAACCTATGAAGCCTACCGAATTGGAGGAAATCTAGAAAAAGTAATCCAAGGCACCAAAAACATCATTAAATGGAAGAAAAAGCTAAAATCAAAGACTCCTCATGTAATATTTCAGTTCCTGGTTGTCCGCCCGAATGAACATCAAATAGAAGAAGTTAAACAGCTGGCTAAAACATTGGGGGTGGACGAAGTTGGCCTTAAAACCGCCCAAATTTATAATTATGAGAATGGCTCACCACTTATTCCAACCCAACAAAAATATGCTCGCTACAAAAAAGCCTCTGGAGACAAGTATATAATTAAATCAAAATTAGAGAATCATTGTTGGAAAATGTGGCATTCTAGCGTCGTCACCCAGGATGGAAAAATTGTGCCTTGCTGCTTTGATAAGGATGCGGATCATGTATTAGGATCCATTAATAAAAACTCCTTTAAAGAAGTTTTGAAAAGTCCGGAATACAATAGCTTTCGAAATAATATACTCGCCTATAGAAGGAAAATTGAAATGTGTAAAAATTGTACGGAAGGATCCAAGGTCTGGGGGTAGCTTTAAAAAGCTAAAACAATTCGGAAAGCTTCATCCTTAATTCATATTTTGTTGTTTTTTTGTTAGAGATCTTTTAAAGAACAACTGCTTTAATTGTTTACAATTGACTTATCAAGGTTTCCTAACTCAAAGTAAGATTAGCCTAACACCAAGAAAGATTATTAAAGGCTGAATCCCTAGAGAGATTTTTGGATTATCTTTTTTTAAAAATGAAAAATAAAACCATTTAATTTAAAAATTAATGGACCAGACCCCACTTTTAAAGAGAAAAATAGGAAATAGAGGAAACTGCAAGTGCAATCCTACTATTTCCTTTTCTAAGTTATAAACTATCAAAGAATCACCAACAACATAACACAGAAAAACACAATTACACCACAAATAACAATCAATAAACTAACCAACAAGCAGAAAAATTACAATTCCAGCATTGATTTTAAGGATAAAAATCACTAACTAGAAATCTATAAAACTGTTTGACAAAATAAGCTAATTTTATGGCACCTGAGAAGAATAAATTCCATGCCCAACCCGAATTCTTCTTTTAAGGAAAAAACTAAACCTCTTGGCACCTCCAATAGATCAAAGAGAAGCTTCATGTAGAAGGTTTTAACCCTACTTTTTGAATATTACTCCCTTAAGAAATCAAACTTCTGAAATTTAATCACATTGATTCCTTTAAATCTTCAACAAGGCCAACCAACTTAATAAAACACAATTATTAACGCAAATAAAACACATATAGATAATCATGTATAAAAAAAATACAATATTATCATTGACAATAATAATTAATATTGCTAACTAGTATACTATAAAATTGTTCAAAAAATATTCACTGATTTCTATCATTTCAACACCTAACCATTCTCCAATACCATAAAAAAGCTTAATCTTAACAAAAATCAATCCCTAAAAAGTTTTCCGGCCATTGTCATACATAGAGTCTGGGATTCCTGATTACTTCCGAAATTTAAAAAGCTATCAACTAAGGTTTCAATTAGACTTGGCAAGTACATTAAAACACTAATAAACTGATAACCATCTGTTAATATTTAATTACAGGCTACAAGGGTTAAAAAAA
>NZ_SMMB01001028.1 GCF_009711365.1 Xanthovirga aplysinae
AATGGGTTTGTCTCTTATTGGCAATAAGAAACCCACACCAATTTCAAATAATATTAATTTCTCCACTACACCTTCAGGTTTTCTTTTCGATAAAGAACCCCACTGTATTGCTATTGCTTTGCTATAACTCGTTGTACCATCCCATTTCCCCCTACACTTTGATTAAAAATTTTAAAATATGGCTCTCTAGGCACCCTCACAGTGAAAATTCAGCTTTAAGAAACTCAATTCTAATCACTTAATAACCTATCTATTACCAACCCTAAACATTTTCTTCAATGAGAAAAAGATCTAATCTTAACAATTGGGCAGCCCATTACTTGCCTGCCTTTGGCTTCACATAGGCCTTAAATTTTCAAAGTCCTTAAAACCTTTATCACCTTAATCAATTTTACTCACCTATTTAAAAAACCTAATCACAATTATGAAAAAGTTAATTTTATCATTTCTGGCCATTGCACTAGTGGCTACCCAAGTTTGGGCCCAAAACGGACAGGCAAATGCCTCTGCTGTTATACAAGTGGGTTCTCATGATTTCGCAAAAGTTACCCAAACCAATGTTAATGTTGCAGCCAGGTTTACCCTCCAACTTAACAAGTCATTAGTTTTCCAGGCTGGAGTTGGTAATGCAGCCTTTGTTGATCAAGCCAACTTGAATGTTTTAAGTAGATTAAGCTTACAGGCCAACAGATCAGCTATTTTCCAATTTGGTTGGAATAAGGCCGTAGTTATTCAAAGGAATGCAGCTGCAGCCTTGTTTAACTTCCAGCTAAACAATTCGGACATATTTCAGTTCGGTGCTAACTTTGCCTTGGTTGCACAGAAAAACTTAAATATCCTGTCCAAAGCATTCCAGGTTAATAATAGTTTTATTTTGCAAATTGGGGCAAATGCTGCAGAAGTTTTTCAAAACAACACTTCGGTTTTGTCGCTTAGCGGCCAGCTTAACAATTCCAAAATAATTCAAGTAGGTGCAAACCAAGCCTTGGTGGCTCAAAAGAACACCAATATTGGAGGATTAGCTATTCAGGTTAACAAATCTGCCATTATACAGAGAGGAATTCTAAACCATGCTACCGTATTGCAATCCAACACAAATATTGTAGGTGCTGCTGTTCAAGCCAATGCTTCTGCAATTGCACAAAGAGGATTTGCAAACTCAGCTAAAGTAGTACAAACCAATGCGGATATATTAAGCGCTGTACATCAGCTTAACTTATCTGCCATTGCGCAAAAAGGTGCATTGAACCATGCTGCGGTAGTACAAACCAATGCTTCTATTTTAAGTGCTGCTACTCAGATAAATGCATCTGCAATTGCACAACGTGGATTAGGCAATACTGCTCTTGCTGTTCAAACTAATGCTTCCATTCTAAGTCTTGCCTTCCAGGCAAATGCTTTAGCAATTGCTCAGAAGGGTGCTTTTAACCATGCCGCTGCAATTCAAACCAATAAATCAGTTGGAGGACTTGCATTTCAACTAAATAAAGCCGCAATTGCTCAACTTGGAAAAGCCAACAGTGCTGCTGTAGTTCAAACTAATGCCAATATCCTTAGTGCTGCCGCACAAGCTAACTTTGCAGCAATCGCTCAAGTTGGATTTGGAAACCATGCTGCTGTTGTACAAACTAATATTGGAATAGGTGCTCTCGCGGCTCAAGCAAATGCTTCTGCCACTTTGCAAATCGGCGCATTGAACTCAGCAGCTACCGTTCAAACCAACGTAGCAGTTGCTGCTGCAGCTGCACAAGCTAACAAAGCCGCAACCATTCAGATAGGCTTTAAAAACTTTGCAAAAACCGTTCAAACAAATGCAGATGCACTTTCAGTTAGTGCGCAAGCCAACCTTTCTTTAATCGAGCAGATTGGAGCAGGAAACTTTGCTTTAGTGACACAAACCAATATTGGTGCCTTAGCAATTGATGCCGAAGCTAACGCCTCAGCAGTTTTCCAAAAGGGATTTGCTAACAAAGCTATTGTAACCCAAACAAACTTTGGAAACCGCATACATGCCAGCGCTAATGCATCCCTAGTGGTACAAAAAGACCATGCCAATACTGCCATTGTTACTCAAACCAACATTAATGCCCATTAAGCCAATCATCTTTATTAAAAAGTGGTCATTTATTTCTGACCACTTTTTAAAACCCGACAAATGAACTGAGCACTATAAAATGGTAAATTTGGGTTAGATATAAAATAGAAAAAATACTGGGATGACTACTTCAAGATCCTAAAGATCAGATCCCAAATTTAGTAGACTAAAAATCTACTTGTTAACAAAGGAAAAGATGAAGAGTTTGTCAACATAAGTTTTCTTCCATAAATCCCAATCCGTTATAAATAAGTTCTTTTGTCAAAATCCAAATAATAAGTAGCGCAATTCTTTCTTTGCGCTGCTTATTCCCTCTCTCCAGAAATACTACAAAACATGAAAAGCCCTAATAAAATAAAATTTACCATCCTTTATACTTTAGCGGGGTTGTTCTTTTCAAACTTATCCTTTAGCCAAGATCAAGATATAATAAACGAGGAAGAGCAACTGTTGATTAATCTCTATCAATATCCAAGTCTTTACAATTGGCCTACACCATCAGAAAATCATTCCTCACACAAAAACAATACACATTCTGGCAATAATACAATCATATATCAGGATGGTATTCGAAACACAACCATAGTCAATATATCGGGAAAAGGAAATAAAACAACTCTTATCCAGGAAGGTCATGAAAACCTTTCAAAAATAAATTCAAAAGCTGGCAATAATGAATTTGAGATCCTTCAAAAAGGAAATGAAAATATAATTAAACAATCTGTTTCTAGTGAACATACGAAATTCATCATCAAACAAAGAGGGGATAACAATGTTCTTTACCAGATTGATAATGGTAATAATTGGAAAAGACCCATTATGGTTAATCAAACTGGAAATAACATGAGATTAACAATTGAATTGAAGAAAAATGAATACTAGAAAACAAAAAGGGAAAGATCCCACAAATACCCTATATCCAATCAATATATAGTTCTTGTAAAAGAATTACCAACAATTTAAGATTTGTCAGTGGTCAACATTTTTTTTCTTAACTCCCCATACAGGAACCCTCCTGTATGGGATTTTTTATTGACAATTAAATGGTTATATATAACCAAATGAAAATAAAGTGGAAGATTAATCTTCATCCTCTAGTTTTGTTCTACCCAAATCCAAAATGCTTTGCTGGTCACTACCCAATTTCGGTAATCTTAAATCCAATTTTTCCAATGTCTCTATGATTATTTGACTAATAGTAACCCTCGTAAACCATTTATGGTCTGCAGGAATAACGTACCATGGGGCATGGGAAGTAGAAGTCTTTCGAATAAGTTGTTGATAGGCCTGCATATAATCATCCCAATAATTGCGTTCCCTAATATCACTAAAGGAAAACTTCCATTGTTTTTCAAGGTTATTGAGCCGCCCTAAAAACCTTCTTTTTTGCTCCTTTTTAGAAATATTTAAGAAAAACTTTAAAACAATTGTTCCCATATCGTGAACAAACCCTTCAAAGCGGTTAATCTGTTGATATCGTTGATGCCAAAATTTTTGATCAATACTTGTTAATTTTTCATACCCAGGAATACGCTCGTTCAAGACCAGCTCAGGATGAACTTTACAAATCAATACATTCTCATAATGACTACGGTTAAAAATACTAATCATCCCTTTTTCAGGAAGAGCAATCACATGACGCCAGAGGTAATTTCTGGCCAATTCAGATTTTTCGGGGTGTTTGAAACTGTGGACAATACAACCTTGAGGGTTTATCCCACTCATCACGTGTCGAATAACTCCATCTTTTCCAGCTGCATCCATCGCCTGGAGAATAATGAGCACCGCGTATTTATTGGAAGCAAATAACCGATATTGTAATTCAGCCAATCTTTTAGTGTTTTTCTTTAAATCACTGGAAGCCTCATTTTTGGATTTATAAATTCCTGTAAAAGAGGTAGGATAATCAGAAAGAGTAAACTGTTTTGAGTTTACAACCCTAAATTGTTTAGCCTTGCTCATGGGTAATTCAATTGGAAAAAGGAATCCTTTTGGCTAAAACAAAAAAAATGACTGAATCACTTCAGTCATTTTCATTATTTCTTATAATCCAATATTCTTTTTAATAGCAACTATTAAGCTTTTAAACTATCCTTTTTCAAACGTTTCGAATTTTTTGATGGATCGTACCCATTCATTTCCTTCTGATAGTAACCGGTTCCATCATATACTCTCTTTTTAGGATGATCCTTACAAGTTGTCGAACAAGCTCCTTCATATTCCCAACCACAATCTTGACAAATGGGAACATGAATGTTACATTGAGAATTAGCACAGTTAACCATACGGTCTGATTTGGTTCCGCAGATATAACATTCTGAAATCACCAAAGGGTTTACTTTATTGACTTCCTTAGCAATACGCCCATCAAATACATAACATTGGCCTTCAAAATCTTCACCACCAGCTTCAATCCCATATTTTATAATCCCTCCATGTAATTGGTAAACATCTTCAAAACCTTGTTCCAAAAGGAAAGCACTGGCCTTTTCACATTTTATCCCCCCAGTACAATAAGTTAAAACTTTCTTGTCTTTGAGATGTTCCAATTCTTTTACCTTCTCAGGAAACTCCCGAAAATTATCAATATCCAGGGTAAGGGCATTTTTAAATTTCCCCAACTTATGTTCATAGTTAGAACGCACATCCAAGATCACAACATCATCATGATCCTTCATCTCCCTGAATTCATCGGGTTCAAGATGTTTACCTGTTCTTTCATTAGGGTTAATATCATGTAGTCCAACGTGAACAATTTCTGGTTTAACCCGGACATACAATTTTTGAAAAGCATGAGAGACATGTGGTTCAACTTTAAAATCGGTATGGGCAAAACGCGGGTCAGCCTTTACAGCTTGCATATACTTTTCACAGTCCTCTTTTAAACCAGAAACCGTTCCATTTAAACCCTCACCAGCTATGATAATACGGCCCAACAATCCCAATTCCAAACACAATTGATGATGCTCTTCCCGAAAAACTTCTGGCTCCCCAATAGTTGTGTAGCAATAGTAAAGTAAGATGCTATAGTTCTTCTCTTCCATTTTACCTCCTTCCTTGTCGCATACAAGGTGGTTTTTGTTAATGAATATTTATTAATGAAAAATTAATTGTGAATTAGTAGCCCTGATTAATTTGAATTAACCAGGGGTTAAAAAAACTGAATTTAACCCATTGGCCTTTGTAACGCTGATTTCACAAGTCTTAATTACTTTAAAGCTTTCCCTAACCTCAAATCAAAAGAATTAAACTTTTTGAGCAGGATTTCCAAAGAATGTTTCGCCTGCCGGAACATCAGAAATCACCACCGATCCTGCTCCAACCCGAGCTCCTACTCCCACTTTAACACCAGAAACAATAGTTACTCCTGATCCGATAAATGCATTTTTCCCCACATGAACACCAGTATTAATCACACTTCCGGCACCCACCTGAACAAAATCTTCCAAAGTGGCACTAAAATCGATAATGGCTCCTGAATGTAAAATACAATGATTGCCAACTTTTGCCTGAGTTCCTATCACCACAGCTGAATTAATAAAATTTCCATGGCCAATATGGGCGTCTTCAGAAATCATGGAACTTTTGTGAACAGCATTAACGGGCTGAATTTTTCGACGTTCGTTTAACATTTTCACCAAATCTTGTCGAATGGTATTTTCATCCACGGCCACAAATGCTTCACATTTTTTACCAATATATTTAAGAAACCCATCATCGTCCGTACTTCCCAAAACGGAGATTTCATTGATTTCTGTATTGTGCAAGCTTTTATCATCATCTAAAAAAGCATACACCACGACACCATTGTCTTTAAATATTTCCAAAGCAGCCTTCCCTAGTCCACCTGCTCCAAATATAATTACCGGATTATCCATATCATCTTCATTTTAAGGTCTGCAAAGGTACATTTATCTCTTCAATTCTTCAATTGAGATGCTCTTTTATATCATATTCCTAGATTAAAGGTCAACCTAGGTTTCTTTGTTTTAAAAAAACATCAATAACCCAATGTTCTTCCATCACTTCTTATTAATTAATCTTTGGTTCTTAATTTTCTTCTCCTAAAAAAGTAACTGGGAAAAGATATCTTAGCATTGGGCCAGATAAGAAATAATAAAAAAGGCATAAAGCCAATTTGATAACGATTTAAGGTCCCAAAATTTGGTGCCGTAAATGCTAGAACAGTAGCAGAAACTAAAATAAACAGGAGTAGAGCAATTAGATATGGACGTTGATTCTGGACGGGGAACTTTGTCTTGGAGGAAAAAAAACGTAACACCATGAAAAATAATAATGTTTTTTCCAATGCTGCCAAAATTTGTAACCAAGTCGACGCCTCAAATAACATGGGCCGAAATAAACCTGAAAATAAAGCTTTGGGTAAATAAAAAACTATGCTGGTCCATTCTGAAGATAACCCAGAATAAATTATCATATCTTCATAAGAAGACTTACTCTCAAAAATTTTATAGTTTTCAACTATTACTCCAATAAATCTTGAAACATACAGATTGGGATGAAGCTGTGTAAATCCGCCGAAAAAAAGAACCAATAACAAAAACCAAAAAGCCAACCTTTTCCAAAGTTTTAAAGAAACCATATAAGGGTTAATCCAACGATACAAGAAACAGGAAAGCAT
>NZ_SMMB01000974.1 GCF_009711365.1 Xanthovirga aplysinae
ATTCTGAAGTATTACCTTCAAGGATTTGTGAAATAGTATTGCCTTTATTGGAGAAATTTGAAAACATTGATCAGGGTTATAGTTGATTAAAATTAAAACAGTGGAAATGGCATTTAAATACTACCTAAATAAAGTGGTTGTTTCTTTTCAGAAGTGATTGAACAGGTCGTCTAATAAATATTTGTTAATTTATCTTTATTAATCCCCTTATGCTTTCTGATGACAGAAAGCTTTACAAAATTTTCTAATTAAAAAGGAATCAATAAATTTGTTGCCCATAGGCGCTATGCCTTTCATAAATTTTTAATTACGTTCAATGGCTGATTTTTAGTCAATAAGAAAAATAAAGAATCAATAATTATGGAGAATAAAGAGGCCAAAGCCTATATAGAAGAACATCAGGAACGTTTTTTGAATGAATTGCTTGATTTGTTGCGTATACCTTCTGTTAGTGCAGATAGTAAATTTGCTGGTGATGTGCGGAAAACTGCCGAATTTGTAAAGCAGAAGTTGGAAGAAGCGGGTGTGGATAAAGCCGAAATTTGTGAAACGGCCGGTTTTCCTATTGTTTATGGAGAAAAGATTATTGATGAAAATTTACCGACAATCCTTGTCTATGGGCACTACGATGTACAGCCTGCCGACCCTTATGAGTTGTGGGACTCTCCTCCTTTTGAGCCAGTAATTAAAGATGAAAGAATTTTTGCTCGAGGCGCATGTGACGATAAGGGCCAGATGTATATGCATGTAAAGGCTTTTGAAGCCATGGCTAAAGAAGGAAAGCTGGCATGTAATGTGAAATTGATGATAGAGGGAGAAGAAGAGGTTGGCTCTGAAAATCTCGAAATCTTTGTAAAGGAAAATCGTGAGAAGTTAAAATCCGATGTTATTCTTATCTCAGACACCAGCATGATTGCCAACGATACGCCATCGGTAACCGTTGGGTTAAGAGGTATGAGTTATTTGGAGGTGGAAGTTACTGGTCCTAATCGTGACTTGCATTCCGGGGTGTATGGTGGAGGAGTTGCCAATCCGATCAATGTGCTTTGCGAAATGATTGCTTCTTTAAGAGATGAGAATAAACATATTACAATTCCTGGTTTCTACGACAATGTACTGGAATTGTCAGAAGAAGAGAGAAAAGAGCTGAATAAATCTCCTTTTGATTTGGAGCAGTACAAAAAAGAATTGGATATTGAAGAAGTGGAAGGTGAAAAAGGGTTTACCACTTTGGAGAGAACCGGGATTCGTCCAACTCTAGATGTAAATGGAATTTGGGGTGGGTATATTGGCGAAGGTGCAAAAACAGTTTTGCCATCTAAAGCCTATGCGAAAATTTCCATGCGTTTAGTTCCAGGCCAAGACAGCAAACGGATTACTCAGTTATTCGAGGACCATTTTAAAGCCATTGCTCCAAAAAGTGTGAAAGTTAAAGTTACCCCACACCATGGTGGAGAACCGGCTCTGACTCCAACGGACTCTCTTTCTTATGAAGCAGCTAGTAGGGCTTTTGAGGAATCTTTTGGCAAAAAGCCGATTCCTACCAGAGATGGAGGAAGTATTCCTATTGTGGCACTATTTAAGCAAGAATTAAAGGTGGATACAGTTTTATTAGGTTTTGGACTAGATTCTGATGCTATCCACTCTCCAAATGAAAGTTATGGCGTATTTAATTATTTCAAAGGAATTGAAACTATTATTGGATTCCATAAGCATTTTGCAGAGTTGACTAAATAGTTCTTGGTTTTAATTACAATTAGAGCTAAACAAAAGATCATAAAGGAAACCGCTGTAAGTTTTTGCAGCGGTTTTTGTATTACTTTATAAAAGACTCTTCTTTCCACAAAAAGGTAAAAAAAAGCATTTCTATGTTATTTATAATTTTGAGAACTTTTAATTATTAAATTAGGACTGTTCTCTATAAAATCAATATTTATGCTTTATTACATAACAGGAGGGGAACGTTCCGGTAAAAGTGCCTATGCCCAAAACTTAGCCCTCCAACTTTCAGAGAACCCAATATATTTAGCTACTTCTCGCATCTGGGATGAAGATTTCGGACAACGAGTCCAAAGACATCAAGAGGAAAGGGATTCCCGGTGGTCTAATTTGGAAGCGGAAAAAGAGTTAGCTCTTCCCGAACTAAAGAATAGAGTAGTAGTTATTGATTGTGTGACTTTATGGCTAACTAATTTTTTTACTGATACACAAAACAATAGAGACGAATCCCTTAGATTGGCAAAGGAATCATTAAATCGGCTGTTGAAGATTGATGCCACCTTTATTATCATTTCTAATGAAATTGGTATGGGATTACATGCCCAAACTCATGTAGGTAGAAAATTTACAGAATTGCAGGGTTGGATGAACCAATACATTGCTGCTAAAGCAGATTATGCAGTATTTATGGTTTCTGGCTTACCCTTGGAACTAAAATCACAGGATAAAGAAAGGCAGCACGTTTAAATACCACCCTTTAAGAAAAGAACTTGATTTATAGCTCGATATTTTTTTTCGAAAAAAGTGCCGGGAAGCCTTGGTTCAAGGGGGTAGCGGTATGATCTTTGTTTTTACTTGGCGGAACACAAAAAGATTAATTACTTCCTATGGAAACTCTACAATTTAATATAAAATCTCCGGATCAAAACCTAAAAGCCACACTACAACAGAAGATAGATCATAAAACTAAACCCATAGGTGCCTTGGGACAACTTGAAGTACTGGCCATGCAAATTGGGTTAGTACAGCAGACGGAATCTCCTCAATTAAATAATCCCACTGTAGTGGTTTTTGCTGCCGATCACGGAATTGCAAAGGAGGGCGTAAGTGCCTACCCTCAAGAGGTTACTTATCAAATGGTAATGAACTTTTTACAGGAAGGGGCGGCGATCAACGTGTTTTGTCAACAAAATGGTCTGGGCTTAAAAGTGGTGGATGCCGGCGTAAATTATGATTTTCCAGAAGATGATCGATTGATTTCCGCTAAGATTGGTTATGGAACCAAAAGCTTTATGTGGGGCCCGGCTATGACCGAAGAAGAATGTTTAAAGGCCATTCAATCAGGAAGAAAAGTAGTCAGGCAGCTGGCAGCCCAAGGATGCAATGTGATTGGTTTTGGGGAAATGGGAATTGGAAATACTTCCTCCGCTTCTTTGATGATGAGTTTGCTGTGTAATATGCCTTTGGAAAATTGCGTAGGCAAGGGAACCGGTGTAGACCCCAGAGGGTTGGGAAAAAAACTACATGCGCTGAAAAAATCACTAGACTTCCATGGGCCATTGTTTAAACCTTTGAAAATATTACAAACCTTTGGTGGTTTTGAAATTGCCCAAATGTTCGGTGCTATATTAGAGGCCGCTGAACAGCAAATGTTAATTTTGGTAGATGGCTTTATCGCTACAGCTGCATTTATTTCGGCTTATAAAATGTATCCCCAGATAAAGCATTATGCGGTTTTTTGTCATCAATCCGATGAAAAAGGCCATGCCCGCATGCTAGAATACCTACAGGTTCGTCCGGTTTTAAAAATGGATATGCGTTTGGGTGAAGGTACAGGAGCAGCTTTGGCTTATCCTTTGATTCAGTCGGCTGTTTGTTTCTTAAATGAAATGGCAAGTTTTGAGTCGGCAGGAGTTTCAACCAAATAGTTGGAAGGAAAGGTGGTCTTGAATTAGCTTTAAATCACCAATTATGAAACGTCAAAGCAGGTTGTTTTTTACTGCCCTCATGTTTTATACCCGTATTCCGGGACCATTTGGGTATGAGTATTCAGAGGAGGAGTCCCATAAATCTATCCGTTTTTTTCCTTTAATTGGATGGATTGTTGGGGGAGCTTCGGCTTTAACCTTTTATGCGGCGAGCCTGCTTTTGCCTCCAATGATTAGTGTTCCTTTAGCGATGATAAGTAGCATTTGGCTAACGGGAGCTTTTCATGAAGATGGTTTTGCGGATGTTTGTGATGGGTTTGGAGGAGGATGGACAAAAGAGCGAATACTTGAAATCATGAAAGATAGTAGAGTAGGGGCTTATGGAGTCATTGGCCTGGTAATGTTATTATTACTGAAATTTGGCTTATTAATGACTATTCCTTCTCAACTTTTACCATTTAGTTTGATTACAGCCCATTCCCTAAGTAGATTGATGGCCACCACTTTTATTTTTACCCATGAATACGCTCGCAATGATGAAAGCAGTAAAGTGAAAACCCTAACCAGTAAGCCAACTTTAAAAGATGGGGTTATTGCTTTTCTCTTTGGGCTAATTCCTTTGTTTTTATTTGAAAGTTGGCAAGTATTTCTGCTGATCATTCCCCTTTATGTGACTAAAATCTTTTTAGCCCGCTTTTTCAACAAATGGATTGGAGGGTATACAGGAGATTGTTTAGGTGCAACTCAGCAATTGTGCGAAGTCGTTTTTTACCTTTCTTTAATTATCCTATGGAAATTTATTTGATTCGACATACCCAACCGAAAATACCGGAGGGAGTTTGTTATGGTCGTGCTGATTTAACCCTGGAAGAAAGTTTTGAGGAGGAATTGGAAAAGTTGAATCCAAAAATCCCCGCAACTTTTGACCGGTTGATTTCCAGTCCGGCAAAAAGGTGCAAAACCCTTGCCCAAAAGATCTCTCCAGGAAGGTACGAAGCAGATGAAAGATTATGGGAAATGGATTTTGGAGAATGGGAGCTCAAAAGATGGAGTGATATTCCCAGACAGCAGTCTGATCCCTGGATCAAAGATTTTGTACACCAAAGGCCTCCATTGGGGGAAAACTTTCTGGAAGTACAACAAAGAGTCATTCATTTTTGGGAAGAGCTATTAAGTAGCACTGCTTCTCCAACAATGCCGAAAGCGAAGAAAGAGCGCCTTTCCGGCCGATCAAACCAATCTTTACCGGAAGAATTAAAAATTCAAAAGTTGGAAAAAGTTGGTGTTGTTTTTCATGGAGGCCCTATCCGTGCCCTTTTGGCTCATTTGCTAGAAATTCCCTTAAAAAATGCATTTCGAATCCAAATTGATTATGGAAGTGTATGTCTGCTGGAATTGAAGGATTCTTTTGTGAAATTGAAGGGGTTAAATACGTAAGGCCGATTTTTGAGTCCTTTCCTCCTGATTTTTCTAGAGGAAGTTTAAGTTGTTTAGTATTAAACTTTAATCGCTCTCAGAGCTAATCCCCAATTCTAAAATTCATTCATCCAATAAATAATTATTCAAGAAATCTAGTAGAATATACCAGTTATAGATTGTTTAAAATTACCTTCCAGATCATTTTTAAATAAGGGTAACCTTGAATGGATCAGGAATCAATCAATCATTGTGAAAAAGGAATCTGGGCTTAATCAAAATAACCTTTTACTAAAAACAAACCCATTTAATTTTCTTCAACTGTATCAAAATTGGTAAAGAGCACGTTTAACCCCCATAATGAGAAAAAAGGGCCAAATACTACTTTGTTTTTTCCTGCTGGGATTGTACCTGCTGGATATGCCTGGTTTGGGACAGCAGATAAAGGAATATGCTGTTCAAAAGGCAGTGGAAAGTAACTGTGCCATAGAACAAGGCTCCCTAAATGCTGAGAGCACCCCTGAATTCTCAGGGAAGGCTTTGCAAGACTTTTTTAAACAAAAGCCGGTTTGCGCTGGGACTTTTCTTAATTTCTGTCATTCCGGTTGTTCTCATTACCCTTCTTTTTATTCTTTTTGTTTCAAGGAGCTTCAGCCAAAGGTTGTGCACAAACTTTACATTGAAAGAAGGCCTTTTCTTTATTATTTAGAGATAAATTCCCCTCCACCCCTCGTTTGATTTACACCGGTGAGTGAACGCTCAGTGCCAATAAAATTTCAAATCCACCAAATACAATTCACCAGAAAGTATGCTTAACTGGATGGGAGAGGCAAAGTTTGCTGTCTCTGAAACTCCCTTATTATTGGCCAGTGTTGTCAACCTGGTGGGAGGCGAAAAATCTTTCGTCTATTCAAATCACTTCAATACTTTAAACCTAAT
>NZ_SMMB01000690.1 GCF_009711365.1 Xanthovirga aplysinae
TTTTTCCAGTAATTAAATCCTTTTTAAATTTTTGGAGAAATCAATTTGGCCTTATTATTTGCCAAATGCATGGCAGCCACATTGTACCATGGCTATTGATATACCGGAAGAGAAATACCTCCACACTTTTAATACAATTAGAAACAACTTTCAGCACATGGAGGTAAATATAGAATCTATTGGCTTAGCCGAATTTAAACCCATTAAATTGTTAAAGGAATGTAAACTAAAATCAAAGGAGTTTTTTTCACCACAGAAGGATCTGTAACAGCCCTATTATTTCTAATTATACTTCGAAACCTTGGGATTTATCCATCAAATAATGATCTCATCTCTAACTATAAATCATTAGTACATTACTAAAAATCATGTATTTTGGTTAATATTATATCAAATTAAAATTCTAGAGATGAAAAGATTTTTACTGTTTTTATCCCTAATAATTATACTATCCTGTTCAAAGCATGAAAGCCAATTGACTTCCTTAAAATTTGAAAAGGATTTAATTCCTGAGGGAATAGCAATTGATCCTCAATCCCAAACATTATTTCTTAATAGTCTTAGAAAAAATAAGATTGTCAGTAGTAAACTGGATGGAAATCACCCTAGGAATTTTATTAATAATAGCCAATTTGGCTACTTACCTGGTTTTGGAATGACCGTAAAGGGAGACACCTTATATGCTTTAGGCAATAGCTTGCCCAAAGGAAAAAACAAATCGGTACTTCTTCTCCTGAATGTAAAGACAGGAAGTTTGATTGAATCGTATAAGATTGATAATAATGTATTTACTTTCTTAAACGATTTGGCTATAAGCCCCAAAAATGAAATCTTTATCACTGATTCAGAAAGTAATAAAATATATAGGATTCAGCGGCCCAGTAATGAAATGGAAATATATTTAGACAGTGTAGCTGTCGAACATTCAAATGGAATTGCTATTTCTGATGATGGAAAGAAGCTTTATTTAGCTTCACGAAAAGGAATAAGAATTGTAGATATCGCTTCAAAAGAAATACTAAATAAAGCCAATAAAGAAAACTCAGGAATAGATGGTTTAAAGTTTTATCAAAATAGTCTTATTGGCATCATGAATGGAAAAAAGGATGCCAATAAAAACGGCGTCTATAGGTTTGATTTGAACAAAGAAGGAAGTACAATTCATAAAACAAAAAAAATGGTTTCCCCAGGGGAGAATTTTAGAATTCCCACCACCCTTGCCATAGCTGATGATTATTGCTATTACGTAGTTCATTCTCAATTGGATAATTTTAGTGGAGAAACCAACCAGATTGTTGACACCGATAAATTAGAAAGCTATCGGCTCATGAAAATGAAACTCGAATAATGAAATATAAATTTATTAGGCCAGTTTTTATTTTATCCCCTTTTTCGGATTATTACAGAGGTTGGCCCAAATAAGGAGGAGGAAGTTCTTCCTCCTTAAATTCCAGATAAAGCTAAAAAGCGTTTATTTAGTTCCTGCTCTTTCCAGAAAAGTATATTTCAGTAGATCCACATTCTGAAAACTTACTTCTTGATCACAGTTATTTCCACCCGGCGATTATTTTTTCTTCCCTTTTCATTAAGATTACTATCAATAGGTTTGGTGGCACCATACCCTTTTCCTTCTATACGGTTGGATTTAATACCCTTTTTCACAAGGTAGTTCTTCACCACATCTACCCTTTCCTTTGAAAGTCTCAAATTCGCTTTTGGGTCTCCTTGATTATCAGTATGCCCACCGACTTCAATGCTTATCTCAGGATTATCTTTTAATAACTGTACCAGTTGATCCAATTGATAATAGGAATTTCCCAACAAAAAAGCCTTGCTTTTTTGAAACTGTACATTACCTAATTGGAAAGTGCTTCCAACCTTTAATGGTGATAAATTAAAAGTCTGATAGATGGAAGCTCCTGATTTAGTATTTTCAAAAGAAAGAAAATCACGAGTGGTCATGTAATTATTGGCACTCACCGTTACAATAAAATTAACATCTACCGGCAATTCAATTTCAAAATTTCCATCAACAGCAATACTTTCCCAGGTTTTACTGTCATTATTTAAATCAGTAAATTTAACTACTGCAGCTGAAACGGTTTGACTATTTTGGAAATTCACCACCTTTCCTACTAAATGGATTGTCGGATAAAGCGTTAAATCCCTTCTTTCAAATCCCTCCTCTCCCCGATCGATTTTTGTTTGATCTTCTTTCACAGGAGAAGGTTCTTCCATTGGCTTCTCATCTTCTTTATTCTCTTTTTCTTCAGGGGATTCCTTCTCATCCTGTTCCTCTGGAGGCATCTTTTCATCTTCTTTGGAAGGCTTTTCTGTTGGAGGCTCTACCGCACTTTCAAATGTTGGTTCAGGAACCTCTTTTTTAATTTCCGGTTGTGGAAACTGGTTTTCATCACTGATTCGAATTTTGTAGACTCTTCCCATACCATCACTATTTCGAGTAGAGATATAATAGGCGGTACTATCCTGTGGCCCTAAAAAATAGGATGTTTCCATCCCCTTTGTATTGAGGTTGCCTCCTAACAATTCAGGCTCTGACCAATTAATCCAACTATCATCTTGACGCACACTACGATAAATGCCTCGGTTTCCTCCTGCATTAGAACTAAAAAACAAAGTCTTATTATCAGAGGCTAAATACGGGGTCAATTCCTGAAATCTACTATTCACCTGATTCCCCAAATTTCGGGGAGTTGACCAGCTTCCATCTCCCTGCTTAAAACTCACATATATATCTTCAGTTCCATAACTTCCATAGGAATTGATCGCCATCATTAAAATATTTCCATCTTCAGAAAGGCGCATATTTTGAATATCAGATCTATTTAAAAAACTTCGAATAATCACTTTCTCAGGCTTGGAACCTTTCAGGCCTTCTGCTTTGGAAATATATACTCCCGGATCCTTTTGATTTCTTCCCACATGGGTATTAAAAGACTGATACATAATTGACCCATCAGGGGTAAATCCAATAACAGAATTTTGGAATTTATCATTAAAAGGCTTTTCCATCTCTTGGGGAGGAGTCCACATTCCACTTGGCCCCAAAGTTGTCATCCAAATATTTCCATCATTATTATTTCCTGATAAATTTAAAGCCCGTTTACCACGACTAAAATAAAATGTATTTCCATCTGGTGACAACACAGGAAAACCCTCATCGGAAGATGTATTGACTATACGAGTAAAATCATCTTTTCCCTGTTGGGCAATTGCATTCAGGCTTATGACACTGGCTATCATCAACACCAACCATTCCCTCAAATTCATCTTTGATTCCT
>NZ_SMMB01000884.1 GCF_009711365.1 Xanthovirga aplysinae
CCCACTTTTTATTGTTTAAGCCATTTTGAATTTTTATAGTTCATTTTAACCTTTCGAGTTGAATTTACTTTAAACTCCAATTAATAGATGTCTATCCTTGGTCATACAAAGATTTGGTATTGAAAAAGCAGTTGCTTACTACAAATAATTTGAACTTACCTATCGCCTCCAAAAATCTGTCAAATTGGTTCAGAATTAAACTTTCCAAAAATCTCAACGATTTTCTTAGCTCTGTAATCAAAAATTTCATCGATTCTAGAGCGAACAAATGGCAAGAATATTCTACCCAAAATTCCTAGAGGCAATTCGAAACTTACTTTATCTTCCAACAACACTCCCCCTGGCAATTCTTTAAAGTGATGTTCATGATGCCAAATCCTATAAGGCCCTTTTCGTTGCTCATCTATAAAAAACCTTTCTTTTTCAATATGAGTAATTTCAGTAACCCATTCCATTGTATATCCAAAAAAGGGAGAAACCTTATAACTAATGAACATCCCAGGATACATTTTTTCTGGCAAGGATGAGGTAATAACAAAATTCATATAATCAGGAGTAATAACGGCTAAGTTATTAGGAGAGGAAAAAAACTCCCAGGCTTCCTGAATACTTCCTGGAATCAATTGTTGGGTTTTAAACACATTCATCTCATTAATTTTCGACCAAATAAATATCAACTATTTTCATAAAGTTCGAAGATTAAAACCCAGAAACTTCTGACCATTCCTCTATTCCTTTTAATTCGTTCAAAGTATAGTTGTTTGGATTGTTGGTGGTATTTTTAAAATCCACAGTGTACATTTGTTCCACCAAACGCTTACTTAGTATTTAAAAATCTAATCCATTTGAAACCACAAAGGGTAGTAATCACAGGACTCGGCGCATTAACTCCAATTGGGAATAATGTAAAGGAGCTATGGGAAAATTTGAAAAAGGGAAAGAGTGGAGCTGCTCCTATTACTAAATTTGATGCTTCCGCATTTAAAACACAGTTCGCTTGTGAAGTCAAGGAATTCTACCCTGAAAAATATTTTGACCCCAAATTACTTAAGCGTTTGGACCCCTATAGTCAATATGCGTTATATACCGCCCGGCAAGCTGGAATGGATGCCCAACTTAAATTAGAAACCGGAGAAAATACCAGAAAAGGTGTAATTTGGGCTTCCACAAATGGAGGAATTTCCACCTTTGAACAACAACTCAAAGCTTACCATCTGGAAAACGATCCTTTGGCCTTTAATCCTTTTTTTATATCACGAACAATACCCGATTCAGCAGCAGGTCTCATATCTATAGAATTCAACTTTAAAGGGGTGAACTTCTGTCCTGTGTCAGCTTGTTCTTCGGCATCCACAGCTATAATTGAAGCTTTCAATCATATTCGTTGGGGAAAGGCCGATCAGATTATTACAGGTGGTTCCGAGGCAACCATTACCCCTTCTAAATTTGCGGGATTAAATGCTGTAAAAGCCTTATCACAAAGGAATGATTCACCAAAAACGGCATCCAGACCTTTTTGTACCGAACGAGATGGATTCGTTTTGGGTGAAGGAGCAGCTGCTCTTGTATTAGAATCCCTGGAACATGCCCAAAAAAGAGGGGCCCAAATTTATGCTGAAATAGTGGGAACTGCACTTACGTCGGACGCTTATCATATGACGGCAACTCATCCCGAAGGGGAAGGCGCCTTTCATGGAATGGCACAAGCACTGGCTGAGGCCGAAGTATCACCCGAAAAGATCGATTATATCAATGCTCATGGAACCTCAACCAAATTGGGAGACATTTCTGAGATTAAAGCTATCCATCGACTTTTTGGTGATAGCCCTCAATTTCACATCAGTGCTACAAAATCAATGACTGGTCATTTATTGGGAGCTTGTGGAGCAGTAGAGGCAGTAATTTCAACCCTTGCCATTCGAGAACAATCCGTTCCTCCCACCATCAATACAGACAACCCTATTTCAGAAATCCCAAAATCATTCAATTTTACTTTAGAAAAAGGATTAAATCGCAAGATTGATTATGTCATGAGCAATGTTTTTGGATTTGGTGGGCACAATTCAAGCATAATTTTTAAAAGGTATAAGGAGGATGGAGAATAACGATGTAATTCTATTTGAACTAGGAAGCTAAACCAATGACCAATACCTCGCATTTCCATTTTGATTCGGAATACCTGCTTAGATCATTAAACAATATTGAACTAAGGAAAAAATTCAATTTTAAAGGGCGCCCTTGAACTTTATCAGTTCTTCCCCAATAGAAAAAAGAACTTAATTTCCTTTCCAATCATAAGAATGTATAGCAATTGGTAAAGCTTGTCTTTTTTGAAAATAAGAAAGATACAATTCACTAAATGCCAGGCGTTCTTTAAGGGTGGTTTCGTAGTTATTATTAAAAGCTATTATTAATTCACAGATTTCCCGAACAGCATTATTTTCACCTGTAAAGCCTGTAATGTAATCACACATAGCATGATTAATAACAAATCGACTGAATACAGGAGAAGCAGGCCGTTTGACCAAAAATCGAAGACCACATTTTTCTGCAACTGGTAAGTCTAGAGCATCATCAAAAACATAAGCTACTTGATGAGGTTTGATACTGTACTCTTCCACCAAATGTTCTAAGGCCCGTCCTTTATCAATATAACCTAAATAAATGGCATGAAAATGTTCCCTTTGGGCCAATTCCAAAGCCACTTTATTATTAGCTCCTGTCACCAATGCAGTAAATGGTAATTCCTGATTTTCCATCCAATGACTAAATCGCAAAAGATTAACTCCCATTGCATCAGGTTCCGCAAACAGACTTACATTTTGTCCCCCTTTTATTCCTCCGTTAAAAACTCCATCCCAGTCAAATAGGTAAACCTTTATTTCATTTTTTAATTTTTTGGCTATCACTTCAGGAGAAGAAACAAACTGGCCTCCCGCTTTTGTGAATAAATTCACCAATTCATCCATTCTTTTATTAATTCAGATCTTGAATATCTAGTATCCCAATGGGTTGTCCTTTTTCAGTTACTAAAAGGTTATCCACCTCATATTTATGAAATAATTGCGAAGCCCTATTTAATAAATCATAACTATCTACACTAATTGGACGGTTATAGTTTAATTGAGCCAGGTTCTTCTTTAACACCTCTCTTCCCTCCTTCTCCAGTAGCCTACGTAAATCTCCATCAGTGAAAACTCCTAAAACATTTTCCTCCTGATCAAATCACTGTAATGCAACCAAAGCCATACTCGGTCATTTTAATAATGGCTTCTGGCAAAGGAACTGATGCATAAACTACCGGATTCACCCCATTTATCACATCTTTTACCCGACGCGTCATTAAACGTTTATGTTCAAAAAACTGATCAGTACCCATAGTGGTAAAGTGATTTTCTGTTAACCGTAACATCACCTTATAAGGGACAGTAATGGCATGAACTCCAATATTAATGGCATTTCGCACATGTTCAGGATTCCGAACAGAAGAAAACATTACCTTGGTATCATAACCATAGTAGTTTACTGCCTGCACACATTGCTCCACTAACTGAAGGGCATCATGACCTTGATCCTGAAGTCGGCCTACCAACGGACAAACGTAAGTAGCCCCTGCCAACATGGCCATATATGCCTGTTGTAAGGTGTAAACCAAATGAACATTCACCAATATTCCCTCATCAGTCAATTTTTTACAGGCCTTCACCCCCTCTACAGACACAGGAATTTTAAAAATCGTCCTTGCTTTTTCCAATCCTTTACCCAATAGCCTTTTCACTTCTAAATAAATTTCTTCAGCACTTTCCCCTAGGGCTTCCACCTGTAAAACCGGAGCCATTTTTGACAACCTCACTATTGTTTCATCATTATTTTCAATTCCTTCCCTATGAATAAAGGTAGGAGTAGTAGTTAATCCACTAAGAAAACCAAATGAAAAAGCTTTTTCGATTTCATCGAAATTTGCTGAATCGAGATAAAGTTCCATGTTAATATTAATTCAATAATTTTAAGGGGATATTTTTCAAAAGATGTTGAGCAAAATGATATGTCAGGTCAATGAATGTCCATTGATAGTTACATCCATTTTGCTTTATTTTTCTCTTCTCATTTTAAATGAGGGGAAGATCACTAAGAGGGAGACACAAAACTTATTGTCTCTTTTGTCTACTTTCCTTTACACACCTTTCATCTCCGGAACAAGGGGCATTTTGTTATCCTCCCTTTCCACAACTTCATCAAGAACTCTATTACGATATCTCACTTCCAAGGCATGAATTTCAATTAGGGGCTCAATTAATTTTTCCAAATTCCCAATGGGTAGTTGACTGGAGGCATCACAAAGGGCGGATTCAGGATTCGGATGAGTTTCTATAAATAGACCATCCACCCCAGCTGCAACCCCAGCCCGAGCAATGGTAGGTAAATATTCACGGGAACCTCCTTGCGGATTTGAACTGGGAATGCCATACTTTCTAATGGAATGGGTTATGTCAAATACAAGAGGAAACCCTGTTTGACGTAGGTGGTAAAAACTTCTAGGATCAACGATTAAATCATTGTAGCCGAAGGTATACCCTCTTTCTGTCACAATTATCTGCTCATTTCCGGCCTCCACACATTTTTGGACAGGTTTGATCATATTTGCAGGAGCAAGAAACTGCCCATGTTTCAGGTTTATAGGTTTCCCGGTATTTGCAGCGGCCAAAATAAGAGAAGTTTGCATGCAGAGATAAGCAGGAATTTGAATTACATCCAAAACGCCGGCAACAAGACCTGCATGCGAAGGTTCATGAATATCTGAGATCAAAGGTAGATTGAATTCTTCCTTTATTCGCTGAAGTATTTTTAATCCTTTATCTATTCCTGGTCCACGATAATATTGCAATGAACTGCGATTATCTTTTAAAAAAGATGATTTGAATATAAGAGGAATCCCCCAACGGTCGCTTATCATCTTTAATTTTTCCGCAGTCCGTAACATAACAGACTCCTTCTCAATTACACAAGGGCCAGATATGAGAAATAACTTATTAGACCCACAGGAAATATTGCCGACCTTGACCGTCTTCGTTTCAATCAATTTATTAGTCTTTTAAA
>NZ_SMMB01000803.1 GCF_009711365.1 Xanthovirga aplysinae
ATTAAATTCACTCCTTGGTTGAATAAATTTTTTATGCTTGTCGATGCTTTTCATTTTTAAAATGGATAGCATAAACTGCTAAGTCCTTTTAATTTTTATCGATTTTAGTTTTTGAATTAATTATCTCTTAAACACATTAAACACCTTCAATTTCTATGAAAAACCTATACAATTTATTTTTTATAATAATGGTTTTCATGGTCGGGACGACTATGGCGCAACAACGCTCCCAAGGCCAAGGCAGAGGAAATTTTTCAAAGGGAGATCGCCCCAAAATTGGTGTATTAAGTGGGAAAGTGATAGACAGTAAAACCAATGAACCTGTAGAGTTTGCTACTGTATCCCTTTATTCTGTTCGGGAACCAGAAAAACCCGTAACAGGCGGCATGACAGATAAAAATGGAGGTTTCCGAATTAAGGAAATTCCCCTAGGGCCTTATAATGTAAAAGTAAGCTTTATTGGATACGAAACCTATAGTCATCCTGACCGGGTTATGTTTACTCCAAAGGAAGCAGAAATCTTTTTAGGCAAAATTACTTTGGGTGCCGATGCCAAACTTTTGAATGAGGTTGCCGTGGAAGCAGATGCCGAATTAATGGTCAATTCTATTGATAAAAGAAGCTTTAATGTTTCTCAGGATGGAACTTCAGAAGGTGGAGATGCCTCTGACGTTTTGTCTAACCTTCCTTCCGTAGATGTAGATATAGACGGTAATGTTAGCCTAAGAGGAAGTGAAGGAGTAAAAATTTTAATAGATGGGAAACCCTCCGCCCTAACAGGTGGAGATGTAAGTGAAGTTTTAGAACAAATTCCTGCAAATACCATAGAATCGGTAGAAGTAATTACCAACCCATCTGCTAAGTACAGCCCGGAAGGAAGCGCAGGAATTATTAACATTATTTTAAAGAAAAACAAAAAGAAGGGAACTAATGGTACGGCCTCAGTAACTGTCGGAACTAGGGAAAAATACAATGCCTCCCTGAATTTAAATCATTACATAGATAAGTTTAATCTCTTTGGAAATTATTCTTTCCGCGACAATCGCAGGACTTATGATGGAAATAGTTTAAGAGAAAATTTTGATGTTAATGAACCTAATGACTTGCAATTCCTCGAGCAGATGAATGATGGTTTTTATCAGTGGTCTTCACATAATATTAAATTAGGTGCAGATTATTTTCTGAATGATTTTAATTCCCTAACCCTTACAACTAATTTAAATACCAGCTCATTTACTAATGAAAACGAATTGTTTTCTTATTACAACTACCTTGACGGAAGTAAGGATGAAACTGCACAGCTTAACACTACAGATGGCAATCGTTTAAACGGAGGCATCACCTTGGATTACCAGCATAAATTCCTAAATCCCAAACAAAAATTAGATGCTTCCTTGAGATATTCCCAATCCAACTCGGATAGAGACTCTGATTTTGGAGTACTTAATAATACCCTTTCCGACTCTAGATCCGATGTTTGGCAATTCCAAATGGACTATGTAATGCCTATTTCTAATCGATTAAAACTAGAAACCGGACTAAACTCCCGATTAAGTTTATCAAATGAAGACTTCAAGACTCGCATTGGAGAAAATTTAATCCTCGATCCAAACGGAACTTTTGATTTTACCTATCAGGAAGATATTCATGCACTTTATGGAATCCTATCTGGAAGTTTGGAGAACGGGATGGGCTACCAAGTTGGATTAAGAGCAGAGCAAGCTTTTACAACCTCAACTTTAACCATTGAACCAGAACCTTTCGAAAATAATTATTTTAGTCTTTACCCAAGTGTGCACTTGAGCAAAGGTTTTGGGGAGAAAGGTCGCTTTGGTTACGCAGACGAAATTCAATTGAGTTATTCCAGAAGGGTTAACCGTCCACGATCACGTGCACTTAATCCATTTGTAGACATGTCTAATGAAAACAATCTTTCCACTGGAAACCCATTTCTGAAACCTGAATATGTTAATTCTTTGGAACTATCCTATTTAAAGAATTGGAATACCACCTCCCTTTCTGGTGCCGTTTATTACAAACACTCCAATAATGCCATATCAAGAATAACTATTAATGACCCAGAAAAGAACATAACTACCAGAACCTGGGAAAACTTCGCCAATAGCAACAATTATGGAGTAGAGGTTTTGGTAAATTCTCAAATCACTGATTGGTGGAGAATTAACACCAGTGTGAATTATTTCTATTTTAATGTAGATGGAAGTAATATAGGAGAAAATGATTATAGTAATGATGGCTTTACCTGGACTGGAAAACTGATGTCCTCTTTTAAATTATGGAAAGGTGGAAGTTTACAGGCCTCAGGAAGGTACCGTTCCCCTAGACAGATTGCGGGAGGTGAAATGAAAGGAATTATTTTTTATGATTTTGCAATGAAGCAAAAGGTTTTGGATAATAAAGGTACCATTAGTTTACGCTTAAGTGATCCATTTAACCTGTTCAACTTTGAAATTGAAAATTGGGATGACAACTTCTACCAGATTTCTAATAGAAGTCGTGAGTCACAGATTGTTTACCTGGGCTTCTCATTTAATTTTGGAAAAATTAACTATCAATTGAAAAAGAAGAAGGGACAAAGACAAAACAGAGAAAGTGGAGGAGATAATTTAGACGACCTTTATTAAGAATCCCCCCTTTCTCTAAATATTTTTAAGATTAAAATGCCTGGGTTTTTCCTGGGCATTTTTTTGTTTATCTTAATATGGAACAAAGCTTAATTCTCTGTAAAAGCTTTGGGATTCATCAAACGTTGAAAATAACTCATGGACCTCCAATCCTTTATGAAAGGGGTGACCCGCCGAAATCCTGCTGAAAAAGAATTTCATCAGGCCGTAAAAGAAGTGGCAGAACATGTGATCCCCTACATTAACCAACATCCCATCTACGAAAAAGCCCGCATTTTAGAAAGATTAACCGAACCAGATCGAGTGGTAGTATTCCGGGTAAGCTGGGAAGATGATCAACAAAATGTCCGGGTAAATCGCGGTTATCGGGTTCAATTTTCTAATGCCATTGGACCTTATAAGGGAGGACTTCGTTTTGATAAATCGGTGTCTTTAAGTATTCTAAAGTTTTTAGGTTTTGAACAAACTTTTAAGAATAGCCTAACCACCCTCCCTATGGGAGGCGCAAAGGGGGGATCAGATTTTAATCCAAAAGGTAAGTCCAACCCTGAAATCATGCGTTTTTGTCAATCCTATATGACAGAGTTACAACATCACATAGGAAAGGATGTGGATGTCCCTGCTGGTGATATTGGTGTCGGGGAAAGGGAAATCAGTTATCTTTTTGGACAATACAAAAGAATCAGTGGGGAGTTCAGTGGTACCCTAACCGGAAAAGGCCTATCCTTTGGAGGAAGCCCTATCCGAAAGGAAGCTACAGGCTATGGTTGTGTTTACCTGGCGGAAGAAATGTTAAAAAGAAAGGACGAATGTCTGGATGATAAAATATGTTTAATTTCAGGTTCGGGCAATGTAGCCCAACATGCTGCCGAAAAATTAATTGAATTAGGGGCTAAAGTGGTCACTTTTTCAGACCGCAATGGTTTTGTCCACATCCCCGATGGTGCTACTCAGGAGAACTTAAACTACATCATCGACCTAAAAACCAACCAAAGGGGAAGCTTGAAGACTTTTGCAGGTGAATTTGGGTTTACTTTCTACGAAAATGAAAAACCATGGAAAATTACCTGTGATTTGGCTTTTCCCTGTGCTACCCAAAATGAGCTGGATAAATACGATGCCCAAATTTTACTCAAACATGGCTGCCAACTCGTCTGTGAAGGGTCTAACATGCCCACCACTATAGAGGGTGTCCATTTATTTGAAGAAGCCAAAATTCTCTATGCCCCTTCGAAGGCGGCCAATGCAGGAGGTGTTGCCATTTCCGGATTAGAAATGACGCAAAATTCTATTCGCATTACCTGGTCAAGAGAAGAGGTAGATCGACATCTGAAAACCATCATGCACAAAATCCATGAGCAATGTGTGGAATATGGGAATAAAGGAAATAACCACATTAGTTATTTAAAGGGTGCCAATATTGGGGGTTTCGAAAAAGTAGCCAAAGCTTTGTTGAGTTTTGGAGTGGTATGAAGGAGGAAAAACAATGTTCTTATTTCCTTTTAAGGATGAACAGAAAATCATATTTCTCCTCTTTTCCACAAAAAAAAATC
>NZ_SMMB01000805.1 GCF_009711365.1 Xanthovirga aplysinae
TGCTTAAGAATAAAACTTGTTACACCCTTAAGCTCAATTCTAGCCTTTCAAAGGCATCTTAAATAGCTTTAATGGGTAATAAAAGACTAAAAAATAGTAAGTGAATTTAATTAGAGTTACAAATAAACAGCATTTTGCTTTGGCTTTATGCCTACATCACAAATCGAATAAAAACTTCCTGATATCATCTTTTGGCCCTTGCCCAAGTTTCTTTTTCAGTCGGTTAATGGCTTTACGAAGTGCATCGTCTGAGGTCCCCGTCATTTGGCATATTTCAAAATTACCCATCCCCATTTTTATATAAGCACAAAGTTTCCGTTCCTTCAAAGTCAAGGAAGGATAGCTAGCATCTAAGCTCTCAAAAAATCCAATATGCATTTCTTCAAAGTGAAGCTTAAATGTATCCCAACTTTGTCCCAGATCTATTTGTGCTTTTAGCTGTTTTTCAATAGACTTAATATCTGTTGCGTAAACATACTTAGTTATTTTGTCCAGACGATTTAGCTGTTTTAAGAGTTCATTTAGCAAAGTTGTCTTCTGAAAATCACAAATTGCCATACTGGCCAATTCACGTTCTTTATGTTCAAGGACCTGCTGGACGTAAATCTTTTCCTGCTCCAGAAGGTTTTTTATAAGCTCATGTTGCCTATTTAGCCTTAGCGTAGAGGTAATTCTTGCTCTAAATTCAATAGGGTTAAATGGTTTTTTTAGATAATCCACTGCCCCAGCCTCTAATGCCTCGCTAAGATTTTCTACACTCGTCTTTACCCCTGTAGCAACAATAATGGGTATTTCCTTAGTTTCATTTGAAGACTGGAGTATTTTAATGGCCTCAATCCCATCCATTTTTGGCATCTGCCAATCCATAATGATAAGATCTGGTTTTTTTTTCTTAGCCAATTCACAAGCTACTTTACCATTTGGGGCATAATAAACCTCATCGGTTTCACCATTTAAAAAGGATAAAATAACTTCTACATTGTGATAATCATCATCGGCAACGAGTAAACTAAAATTTTCAAAAACTTCGCTCATTTAATATTTAAAAATAAATCTTATATAAAATTAAAAATTTAGTAACATTCCTTAATGACAAGTCCCAAAAATAAGCATTCATGTATGAAACTCAAATTCATAGTTCCAACATCAATCAATCATAAAATGTGGTCTGATTTTTTCTAAAGGCCGTGTTTCCAAAAGGAATGTAATTACTAAGAGCTTGTCTTTTTTTATTTTACACAAAACACTTCAGCACATAGGTACATGGTCCTAAAGGTTTCTATCAAAAAATAGGCGATACTGCTCTTGCTTATATTTCCAATAACCTTTTGAATTTTTTCTCGTCACCCTGATAAACAGCCGCACGGATATCCTCCTTCCATTTGGAAGTAATATCTTCCTTTTCAAGACGCTCGAAAATAGCATGGAGTTGTCCCACCTGGAAAACCTCAAACCCTTTTAATTCATTCACATAATTGGAAATAATTTCTTTATCCTTTTCAAGGATCAAATTAACAACATCATCACTCAAAGATCGCTCTTCAGTTTCCTTGGCAATTTCTAGAAAATCTAATTCAATAGGAAGGGTAATATGAATCGTTGTCCCCAATCCTTTCTCAGATTCAGCCTCAATTTTTCCATTATGAGCCTCAACTGCGAACTTACAAAAAGTAAGACCCAAGCCTGTAGAGGCTGAATGACCTGATGGTTTTGCGTTCATTTGCCAGAATTTATTAAAAATGTGAGGTAACTTTTCCTTTGATATGCCAAAGCCCTCGTCCTTTACGGACAACTGTAAATATGCATTTTCATCATCATCAACACTAGTAGAAGCTCCTACCTTAATAGTGTCTCCAACGGCTGAATATTTGATTGCATTACTCAAAAGATTAACAAGAACTCGTACCATCATACCTTCATCTACCTTGAAATATATCTGGTTGGTAACATTGATTTCAAGGTTTAAGCTTTTCATTTGTAGCAATAGCTCAATTTGTGCTCGTGCCTCTGCTATAAGATGTTTCAAACTATGTCTTTCCAAATGGAGGGATACATTTGATTCCTCAAACTTCTGAACATCCAACATGTTGGTAACCAAGTTGAGCATCAGTTTCCCTGCCTGACCAATCTTGAGCATTTTTTTATCGGAAGGGTCAATTGCAGAAAGACCAAGAACGACGTTAAGAGAGTTTTTCATATCATGGGCAATCATATGAGTTAACCCCTCTTTGAAGTCAGATAATTCTTTCAGATTATAGTTTAGTTTTTCTAACTTCTCCGCAGTTTGGGATATCTCCAAGTGCTGCCGTTGAATAAGTGCATTATCTCTTTTTTTCCTTCGAAAGCTGATATAGAAATTAAAAAACAGCAGTAGGAATAAAATAGTAACCACCATGGAAGCATATTGAAACACTTGTCGTCTTTTCAACTCATTCTTTAAAGACAACTCCTCTTTTTCCTGCTTTGCAATAAGTAATTGCTTTTCTTTTTCTGCCTCAAATTCTGATTCTAACCGCACAAATTCCTTTAATTTCTTTTCATTAAAAAGAGAATCTTTTGAAACAATTGCTAATGATTGATATTTGTAGGCATTTTCAAAATCTCCTAGTGCCTTATAGTTTTGTGAAAGGGTATTGCTGGTTCTATTAACCAAAATTGGGGATTCTATTTCCTGAGCAAATTTCAATCCATCGAGCAAAAATTTGATAGATTCTTCATGTTTACCTTGCTTTTCAAAAAGAATTGCCATAACACTTAAGACATCAACTTGCTTATATTTATCGCCTATTTCTATGCAAATTGCCAATGCCTTATTATAGTGTTCTTGAGCTTTTTTGTACATTCCATTATCACGATATAAATTTCCAAGATGTTTTAGACTCTCTACTACTGATTTCTTTCGATTGAGCTCATTATTAATCTTAATTGCTTTTTCAAAATATTGAATGGCCAAACCAACCGAATCCATAGAACTGTAAGCTTTGCCAATAGTATAAGTACTTATTGCTTCTCCTCGTTTGTTACCTACCTCTTTACTTATCTTCAAAGCCCTTTGAAAATAATCAAGCGCCATGTCGTATTCTTTCATTTTCAAATAAATCTGACCAACATTATTCAGGTGATTACTTATACCATTCCTGGAATTGATAGATTCACTTACTTTCAACGCTTCCAAATAATAATTAAGAGCAGCGGGGTAATCTCCCATAAGCTTGTTTACTATACCCATGTTGTTCAACGTGCTAGCTATACCTGCTTTAAACCCTACTTCTCTCATAATAAGCAGCGCCTGATTGTTAATGCTCAAAGCCTGAGAATATTTATGTTGATCTTGGTAAACAACGCCAAGATTTATTAAAGTGATCCCAGCCCCTTTACGATCTCCCAATTGCTCTTTCAATACCAGACTCTTTTTATAATACTCTTCTGCCACCTTCAACTCTCCATTATTCCAATAATTGGTTGCCAATGAATTGTATGATTGAGCAATTCCCTCTGTAAAGTCAAGTGAAACGGCTAATGGCATCGCTTCTTCCCCATAAGCTATACCCTTTTTAGAATCCACTCTATTATAGAGGAAACTTAGCCTATTCAATATTTTCACTTTGAGCGTGTCCTGTTCTTCGTAGGTAGTAAGAACTTGTTCAAGACTATCAATCTCTGCTCTTTGCGCATAGGACATACTGTTGATTAATAACAGTATTACTATAACCGAGAGATGGAATTTTAACTGTTTAAAGAAATTATATAAAAGCATTGGTAATTATCTCGAATGACCCTAAATGTCGTAAAAAATTAAATACTTGGAGAAAATTTGAGGATTCTCACTGCCACCATTGGTAGGATTTTCTTTTTGAAAGGATCACACTACCTTTTCGTAACTTCTCTCATCCAAAAAAACCGGCTGGCAATTTCAAATAAAAAAGCTTTGACATTCCCCTACACAATATTACGTCACATTTTTCCCATAATCGTAAATAAGCTTAATGAGTCAATTCTTCTCCTTGACTCAGGTCCCCATATTTATAAAATAGAAAATTTCTCAGCTGATCTACATTAATGGATTAGGGATCAGGGTAGTTATTTTCAACGCAAATGGACTTTTTTAAGCTCATATAACTTTCAAAAGTAGCTAAAATACAATTTAGGTATTAATCATTTCAGTTTTAATTTTAAATTAATATTCGAAGAGAAAGTAGAAAAAGGGAGG
>NZ_SMMB01001079.1 GCF_009711365.1 Xanthovirga aplysinae
ACTAATTATATTAAGAATGGCAGGGGAAAAGATTCATCTATAAATTCCTTTTTCCCTACAAATTTATGGGGGTATAATTTTTCACCTATGAATAGCGCACACCAGATTGAACAAACATCCACTTAAATCCAATTGACTTTAAAATTCTTTTTATTATTTGGCCATATCTTTTCCCCAATTTACAAAAATTTGATTGAAGCAAATTTTAGATTTTTAAGGAGAAAATCTTTATATTATTCCTAGAATCCAGAAGAGAAAAATATAGAAAATGAAAAGAATTTTTCTGGGTTCATTTCCTCTAATAACTTATTCTTTCCAATAGAACCCCTCTTCTTTTTCTCTGAATTTACTAGATTACCTTCTTACCCTATGAAGTTTCATAAAAAAAGACTTGTCTTTTGGCTATATTTGCTAACCATTACTACTCTAATGGTTGGAGTTTTGGAGTTTTCCTTACGCCAGTTTTTTCATCTTGGTAATCCTTTAATTTACGATTCCAGCCCAACCTATGGTTATCGACCCTTACCTCAACAAAGCATCATAAAACGTTCAGGAAATTTAATTAACACTAATAATTTAGGGATTAGAGCCAATAAAGATTGGAATCCTGTTGAAAAGGAAAATAAAATCTTGTTTTTGGGAAATTCTGTCACTTTTGGAGAAACCGTATCGAACCATGAGTTATTTAGCAACTTAGCACTTGAAGGGATTGATAGTCTTATCAGCGGCTCAGCTGGTGTAAATGGTTGGGGAGTCAAAAACATTCACGCTTTAGTCAAATTACATGATTTTACTCCTTCAGAAACATATGTGACGGTATTAATCGAAAATGATTTTTATAGAGGGTTACAGCGTGCTTCCTCTTTTCATGGATTTTGGTATACCAAACCCAAATCTGCCATACATCAAGTAGGCATGTTCTTTTTAAGAGAATACCTCAATAATAATCTATCTCATTGGAACCGAACCTCACTTTCCCCAAAGGAAGAAGAAAAGAAAGCTGATATTTTGGTAAAAGATGCAGTGCTGGCTTTAAAAGAAATTGATGATTTTTTAAAGTCTAAAGGATACCAACACCAAATATTTATTTCACCTGACAGCTCCCAGGTGTATAAAGGAGCTCCTTATGATAAACGTGTTAAGAGCTATTTAGAAGAGAATTGTATTGAGGTAACTTACCTTTTAGAGGATGTTTTGAAATTTCGCTCAAATGAAAGAGGAGTTTTTTTTTATGACCATGTTCATCTAAATTTAATTGGTCATGAAGTTTGGGGCAAAGTATTGAATAAACATATTTTTCAAGAAAAATAAGATCGGCCCAATTAATAGTGTAGCAACAATTTAATCCTGTATTATCAGAACCCTTTACCAACCCATGGTATCATCAATAAAAATCCATATATCAAAAGGAAACATTCAGTGACAAAGAATAAAATCAACAAAAGAATTGTCCTGAACTAATTGTGGGCTTAAATAAGGAATTCCCAGGTTCATTCCTCTCAATATAAATAAACAGCCTAAAAGAAAGGTAAAAAGGGGAAGAGCTTTTCGATAACTTCCTTTTAAAGCTATAGGTAAAAAATTCCCTCCTAAAGAGATTGTCAACATTAAAGGCAATGTTCCCATACCAAAAACAGCCATATAAGTGGCACTAAACAAACTATTTCCTCCTGCCATGGCTCCTGCAAGTGCCACATATACCATTCCACAAGGCAAAAGACCATTTAAAAGTCCCACAAAAAAGGAAGTGCTTGGCCCCCTTCTTTTAAATTGAAGGGAAAATTTTTGCTTTAAAAAATTCGTGAAACGATATAATGGCAAAAATGCTTTAAATTTTTGCAAATAGGAAGAGGGTAGAATTAGGGAGAAAATAATAATTATTCCAGCAAATATGGATAAATATTGTTGAGGAATAGCTAATGAAATTCCCTCACCTAGAATCCCAATGAAGAACCCCAATAAGGAATAGGTAATAATTCTTCCCAGGTTATAAAACAGCCGGCTTTGAACAAACTTCCACCGAGAAGATCTATCCCCTGGTAAGGCCATAGCCAAAGGGGCACACATTCCCACACAGTGCATACTGCCCATCAACCCCACTATGAAAGCTGTCCACAAAGCCATTTTTTTATTAAAAGTTAATAATTAAGGAACTTTAGCTTCTTAACTATTTATAATTCAATACATAAAGGATTTTTCTTCAAAAAACCGCTTTCCATTAGCTGTCCACGAAAGTTGCATTTTCCAATACCCCGGAAATAATTTACTAATATCAATCTGTTGTTGTCCATTTAAATCCAAAGCCAGGACCACCTTTCTATCCATGGAAGCATCAGAAGGCCTAAAAAAATGAATTTCCCCATGTAAATCCTCCTGACCGGCTTCTTTAGGAAAAACGAGATTAGCCATATGCTCCTTTTTATTCAAAACAAACTGGATTTTGGTTTCCATTTGCTTGGCATTTTGAATCTCATCTATTCGGTCCTGATAAGCAATTTCTTGTTTATAATAGTCTTCAGCCACAAGGTTTACATCCTGTTTTACACATACGACGACCAAACCTATAATCATAATAGCAAAAAGCACAAAAGCTAATGCCACGCTTTTTCCCCAGTTCATAACTTTCTTTGTTTAATTATTTAACCAATGAAAATATCCATCGCTCAACACCTTTGAAACCTCAAAATCTTAATACAAATTTACGAATCAGTTAGCGGGTCCCATAAAATTGGTGTTTACCTCATCCATTATTTCGTTCTCCTGATAAACCTGTATGGTCAAGCTGCTCTTCATCCCGTTCAATTCCTTTTTTGGAAGCTCAATAAAAAAGACCCCAGTAAATAGTTCACCTGCCTTCACCAGAATTTCTCCTTCACTGCCTACCTGACGAATAGTCCCATCAGGATGATTCTTTAGCTGAAGCCTAATGATTTTATCCTGAAAAGTTTTATTCACTAATTGAATATTATAGAGATTACTAATTTGCCCATTTTCCTGCTCTTGATACAACATTCCAGGAACACGTTGAATAGTTGTTTCGATATCGCTTCGACTGGCAATCAAATAGGTTAGAACACTAAGAATTAAGACCAAAATACTGGTGTAGGCCACAATTCTTGGGTTAAAAGTCCATTTCTTTGCTGTTTCTATTCCAATAAGAGAATCATATCGGATCAATTTTTTTGGCCTACCAATTTTCTCCATCACCTGATCACAAGCATCAATACAAGCAGTACAATTGACACATTCCAATTGTGTACCATTTCTGATATCAATACCTGTAGGACAAACCTGCACACAAAGGCTACAATCCACACAATCTCCTGCCTTCTCACCGGATGCTTCCAAGGATACTTTGGCTTTTTTATTTAACTTGACACGTTTTTCCCCCCTAAGGTAATCATAGGCCACTACAATGGACTTCTTATCCAAAAATACACCCTGAAGCCGCCCATAGGGACAAACAGCAATGCAAGCCTGCTCTCGGAAGAATGCAAATACCCAATAAAAAATACCAGTAAATACTACTAATCCGATAAAACCCGTCAAATTTTCTGTAGGAGGTCGGCTAATGATTTCCTTCACTTCCTCTACCCCTACCAAATACGCCATTAACAAATGACTTATCAAAAGGGAAAGCAACCCAAATATTAGATGTTTGCCCCCCTTCTTCAGAATCTTTTGCCGATTCCATGGAGAAGCCTTTAATTTTCTTTGTTGATTGGCATCCCCCTCAATCCAATATTCTATTTTTCGGAATACCATCTCCATAAAGATGGTTTGTGGACAGGCCCATCCGCACCAGACCCGTCCATAAATCACCGTAAAAAGAATAATAAAGACCACAAAGGCGATCATTGCCAGGACAAAAATGAAAAAGTCCTGAGGCCAAAATGCCATCCCAAAGAGAATAAATTTTCGTTCAAACAAATTGAACAAAAAGAGAGGCATACCATTAACCTTTATAAAAGCGCCTGAGAATAAAAGGAACAACAATATAACGGATACGATAACCCTTCCCCGGTGTAGCTTTCCCTTTGGCTTTTTAGGATAAACCCATACTCTTTTCCCATCCTTATCCACCGTGGAGATGGAGTCACGATACAATTGCTCATTCTGCCTACTCGTATCCATTCAAATTTACCCTTATTTATTGGTCCTAATAGCCATAATATAAGCTTCGGATCAATTTCCTGCAGAAGCATGAAATACCTCTGCTTCCTCTCGCACATATTTTTCACCCTGTGGCTCTTTCCCATTTGGAGGATTTGTACCCTCCAGGCTTATAACAAAGCTAGAAACATCCCGCATTTGAACGGGGCTTAATTTACCTTCCCAAGCCACCATTCCTTTACCAGGAACACCATGTTTAATGGTTCTAAAAATATCTTTTATGGAGCCTCCATGTAACCAATATTCATCTGCTAAATTGGGACCAACGCCCCCCTCACCAGCTTTTCCATGACAAGGGGAGCAACTAGCCATATACACTTCCTGTCCGTTTTTTATATCATTAGAGTCCCGGGTCAATTCCACATTACTTTCATCTATCCTTTCCCCAATTGCGGCCATTCGGGCTTCCATGTCTTCCTTAGCTAATGCTAATTCTTGTTGGTATTCTTCCGCTTGTAATGGTCTAATCTTCCAAACATGATAAACCCCTACATAAACTATCGCAAAAACAATGGTGGCATAAAACAAGTATTTCCACCACGGAGGTAAATGGTTGTCCAATTCCCGAATTCCATCATAATCATGATCTAGCAAGATTTTATGTTCATCTTCTATGGCTACGGCGGCATTCCAACGATCGAATAGGTTTTTCTCTTCTTTAACAGCCTCTACAGCTATCCCCTGAGACTTTCCAATCGCTTCCTTTTTTAAGTCCAATAACAACCGAAATACCCGAAGCAAATACAGCATTACAAAAAATGCCAATAAAACTACCACCAAAGCGGCTATTAAAACCGTATTTAACAGGAGTTGGGAATCTTCAACTTGCCAAAATGAGGACTCTTTTGTCTGTGCCCAGGCATTTCCAGAAAGAAAAATAAAAGCAAACATGAAAACAAAAGCTTTAAATATAACTCTGGTTAAAGTTTTCATTCTTTTGGTAATAAAGCCTATTCCATTTCTACTACTCATAACTATCCTTTTTAGAAGCCTTTGAAAAATTATCTTCCTCTAGGGGCAATTGGCCCATTCGATTAAAATAGCGCTTATCAGTTGTAAATGACCATATGATCAATCCCAAAAAAAATAGGAAGAAGATCATTAAAGAGATCAAAGGACCGACCTCTATATTTTGAACTTGCTCGAAATAGTGCTTAAACATAACCTTGTATTTTAATTCAATGTAGAGACGCAAAACATTGCGTCTCTACAACTCATTCTTCATCTTTTTCCCCTCTTGCAATCACCTGCTCCACTTTAATATCAGTCCCCAATCGTTGCAGATAAGCAATTAGGGCTACGATTTCCTTATCAGGGGCTATCTCAATGCCATCACTCTTTAACCGCTGGGTGATTAGATTGGCTTGATTTTTCACATCATCATTAGCGTATTGATCATATCCTTCTGGGTATGGTACTCCCAGAGTCTGCATGGCTTTGATCATTTTAGGTGTCATATTCATGTCGTAAGATTCCTCGAATAACCAAGGATATGGAGGCATTATTGACCCCGGTGACATACTTTGTGGATCCAGCATGTGATTATAATGCCAGGAATCAGGATATTTTCCTCCCTCTCTATGTAAATCCGGGCCTGTACGTCTGGAAGCCCATAGAAAAGGGTGGTCATACACGTACTCCCCAGCTTTGGAATATTCTCCATACCGCTCTGTTTCCGATCGGAATGGACGAATCATTTGCGAATGGCAATTCATACAACCCTCTTTGAGATAAACATCTCTTCCATGTAATTCTAAGGGCGTATAAGGCTTTACACTAGCTATTGTTGGCACATTGGACTTAATCAGAAATGTTGGTAAAAATTCGAAGGCTGTTCCCACCAGTATAGCAACCAATGCCAAAGTGGTAAAGATGACTGGCTTTCTTTCCAATGCCGAATGCCATTTTTCTCCCCTAAAAACTTTCTTTTTTTCCAATGCGGGTGCTTCTGCTGGTTCATTGGCCAAGAAATCTCCTAGAGAAGTAGTTTTCCACATATTATAAACCCCAACTATGGTTCCGGACAAATAAAGTGCGCCTCCTAAAGCCCTTAAGCCATACATAGGGATTATTTGCATTGTGGATTCCAAAAAGTTAGGATACTTCAACAATCCATCAGGAGTAAATTCTTTCCACATTAAGGATTGGGCAACCCCAGCAAAATAAAGAGGCACTACATAAACCACAATTCCTAATGTGCCCAGCCAAAAATGAACATTGGCTAATTTCCTCGAATAAAGCTTTGTTTGCCACATCTTTGGAATCATCCAATATAAAATTCCAAAAATTAGGAAGCCATTCCAACCTAAGCCACCTACATGGACGTGAGCCACAATCCAGGAGGTAAAGTGAGCAATAGCATTAACATTCTTTAAGGATAACATAGGCCCCTCGAAAGTTGCCATCCCATAAGCGGTTAAGGCTACCACCATAAATTTGAGCTCAACCTGATCTCGTACTTTATCCCAGGCACCTCTTAAAGTCATTAAACCATTGAGCATCCCACCCCAGGAAGGAGCAATAAGCATGACTGAAAAAACAACTCCCAAGGTTTGAGCCCAATCTGGCAAAGAAGTATATAATAAATGATGGGGACCAGCCCATATATAAATAAAGATGAGTGACCAGAAGTGAATAATAGATAGTTTATAGGAATAAACAGGCCGATTAGCAGCCTTAGGAACAAAATAGTACATTAGTCCTAGAAAAGGAGTGGTCAAGAAAAAGGCCACTGCATTGTGCCCATACCACCATTGTACTAAAGCATCCTGTACTCCTGCATACCAGGAATAACTTTTAAATAAACCAATCGGAAGCACGAAACTATTCACGACATGCAATACTGCTACAGTCACGAAGGTGGAAAGGAAAAACCAAATAGCCACATACATGTGACGCTCCCTACGCTTTAAGATGGTTCCGATCATGTTGATTCCAAATATCACCCATATGATTGTGATAGCAATTTTAATGGGCCATTCCAGTTCGGCATATTCTTTTCCTATAGTGTAACCTAAAGGGAGGGTAATGGCTGCTGCCACAATAATGGCCTGCCAACCCCAAAAGTGTATCCAGCTTAGGGTATCGCTAAATAATCGTGTCTTTAAAAGACGTTGCAAAGCATAGTAAGTACCTGCAAACATGGCATTTCCCACAAATGCAAAAATCACTGCATTGGTGTGCAAAGGCCTGATTCGACCAAAAGTGGTATAAGGCAAATCAAAATTAAAGGCCGGATAAAACATTTGAATGGCTGCGGTAAGGCCTACCAGCATACCAACCAACCCAAAAACAACCGTAGCGATAATAAAAGCCTTAACGACCTTATTATCATAGGCAAACTTTTCCAGTACCATATTCTTCAGAAAAAAATTATTTAATAGATCTTCTAGACCCCCGTTCGACTTTTTTTATCTTAATTGGTGAAAAAGTGCTTAATGGGAGCTCTTCCTACAGGTAAATTATTTATGAGCGGCAAGTTAGTTCCATGAGTTGGGAAGGGGAATGATGAGCATTAGTTGAAAAGATG
>NZ_SMMB01000503.1 GCF_009711365.1 Xanthovirga aplysinae
AGTTTTCTGTTCATAAAAAAGTACTGAAATATTGATAGTAAAATATTCTAAAGAATTCCTAAGGAGCAATGTACACAGCTTACAGCTGTCTTGGAACTTTTATCCATCATATTGAACTTGCCATTGCATGCTTTTTCAGTTAAGGAACTTCATGCTTCGTATAAATAGGAGGCGGTATCGGATCTTTTGTGGAAAAAGTTTGGAGGATATATATAAGCTAATACTGAATTTGCCCCTCCTTATTCTATGGACACCAAGGGGTTCAAAAAGGATTTTGATGTCGGAAAAAAGTTGAATAGCCTGCGAAAGCTCTAAAACAATTTTTAAAGCAATTGGATGAAACACAATTATTAGCCGAAGGTAAGGCTTGTTTTGCAGATTTGAGCTATTACAATACCATGAAAACTGCTGCTAAATTGAAACTGTCTATTGCAGAAACTGTTTATTCTGCTCAAAAAGAACGTTTTCAAAAAATAGAACGAAATCAATAAAAGTAGTAAGCGAATAAATTTAAAGCTATTGTGTCTAGTCCTGAAATAGGTTGACAGGTTTAGGGTCTAATTTAAATTGATATCAAGAATCTTCAAAGCATTAGTTTTGGAGGGTTTCTTTTTCCAGGACTTTGGCTTCAATCTGTGTTGATTATGCATCTGATTTGGAGTTAAGTATTCGGAACTTAAATGAGGCCGTTCCTGATTGTAAATCATTATTGATTCTTTTATTTTCTTTACACTTTCTAAATGTTCGCACAAACCATCCGCTATATTGAACTCCTGTTTTAATATACCATTGACTCTTTCAGCAATGGCGTTTTGAAAGGGATCATAACTTTCAGTCATACTCGGTTTTAAGTTATTTTCTTTAAGCAATCTTTGATATTCATTTGAACAGTATTGTAGACCTCTATCGGAATGATGTATAATTTCCCCATTTAATCTTCTGTTTTTATGGCCATTTCCAACGCTTTCAAAGGACCTTTTGTTCTTAAGTCTTCTGCAAGACAGTACCCCATTATTTGTTTTGAATAAGCATCGGTTACTAGTGAAAGATAGTTGTGTCCCTGGTTTGTAGGTACGCAAGTTATGTCAGCTACCCATACCTGTTCTGGTTTCTCGATTTGTTTATTGATTATTAGATTCTTATGTCTTTTTAACCAATGATTGGAGTCTGTGGTCTTGTGATAAGGCCGTTTTGGTTTAACTTGCATATGGTTTACCCCTAAAAAGGTAAATAATTTATCTCTCCTTATTTTTATACTTTTATATGTGAAGTCTTCTTTCAAAAGATAATAAAGTTTTCGGGTACCCAGACGAGGCATTCGTATACGCTTGTCGGTTACCATTTCTAAAATTTGTGAATACTTATCCATATTTGACTGATAAACTTGTTTACGTTTATAGTAAGCTTGCCTAGTCATCCCAAACAGTTTACAGGTAACATTAATGCTCCCTTTTTCTTTTTGGACATGTTTTTCAACTGTTAGGGTAAGGACTTTTTTCTGATTTCAAAGCCGAATTCCCCTTCGGCTACATCAATTAGGGGATCAAGTAATTTTGCCTTTTCCTCTGCCCAAAATACACGTTTTTCAGCTTCAGCCAGTTTTGCTTCAAGTTCTTTAATCTTTTGATTAGGGGTATTGGACATATGTGCTAAATCTGGTACACTCCAATCTAGTTTACCAAGCTTTCTTAACCAAACTAAAACGGTACTTATTCCCTGGATCCCGTATTTCTTCTGGGCTTGTTTATAGGAAAGATCACCTCTTTCTACTTCTTCGATTATCTGAAGTTTAAAGGCTAAGGTGTAATCACGCTGGCTGCGCTTGACTTTTTTCTGATCGGGTTTTTTCATTAGAGGTCAACTTTGTTGTCAACCTAATTCAGGACAGGACATTGTTACCTTTTAGGCCTCTTTTGAATAAAAAAGGGCTTTCCTTATTTATGAGGCCAGATAAATTTCATCAA
>NZ_SMMB01001285.1 GCF_009711365.1 Xanthovirga aplysinae
CAATTTTTATTTTTACCTCTTTGTAATACTCACTTTAGCTAATTTGGGAAAAGTTGAGCTATGAAAATGTAGAGGGATTTTCTCCCATTTAGAGTTGAGTAAAAAATTTTATAGCTTTGTTGTTTTACCAGTTTCTAATTGCGTTTAAGGAAGTAGAAAAGTTCCGAGGCAGAAGAATTTTAAAAAGTAATAAAATGACAATCTACGGTACATATCAGGAAGAGGAATTAGTGGATATCCTCGAAGATGTCGGCATGGAAGATCATAAAGATCTAATGGTCTACAATGACGATGTAAATACCTTTGATCATGTCATTGATACGCTCATCAGAGTTTGTAAACATAGCCCGGAGCAGGCCGAACAATGTACAATGCTGATCCATTATAGGGGAAAATGTTGTGTAAAGAAGGGGCCTTTTAAAGAATTAAAACCCATGCGGGAGGCTATCTGTGAGGCAGGAATTGACGCTCGTATCTTATAATGTCTTTTTGTTTCAAAGGGGGAGATTTCCTTTCTTTTCTTTTTTAAATTTTTAAATTTTAATGGAGCATGCAATTTCCTTCTAAGCTGATTGAAGATGGGGTAAATGAAATCGCCAAATTACCTGGAATTGGAAAAAAAACAGCTTTACGCCTTGTACTTCACCTGTTAAGAGAGGAGGAACAGAGTACTATATCACTGGCGGATGCTCTTGTCAAATTGCGTACTCAAACCTGCTATTGTGAGCAATGTCACAATATTTCTGACGGTAGGCTTTGCTCTATTTGTGAGGGCACTCATCGTGACCGTTCGGTAATTTGTGTAATTGAAAGTACACCTGATTTGATGGCAATTGAAAACACGGGACAGTATAATGGTCTGTATCATGTATTGGGTGGGGTGATTTCTCCCATTGAAGGTGTCGGGCCTGCAGAGCTGAAAATTGAGTCGTTGATTCAAAGAGTTACCAATCCAGACAGTGAGGTGAAAGAAATTATTTTAGCGCTAAGTTCGACCATGGAGGGAGATACAACGGCTTTTTACATAACCAAAAAGTTAAAAACTTTTGATGTGCAGGTAAGCACAATTGCCCGTGGGGTTCCTGTGGGAAGTGAATTAGAATATACGGATGAAATCACCCTGGGGAGAAGTATCCTTAGCCGAACTAAGTATAAAGAAGGAAGTGAATAATTAATCATTTAAGGATTAAGAATGAATAATTGAGGTTTTGTTAATTATTCATTCTTAATTGGTCTTTGACTAAAGATTATTGTATTCTTCTAAAATTTCCTTAGAAGGTTCAGGCTCTTTCCTTAGCCAATCCATTCGTGTTTTAGTATTCCAACGATGGATCCAGGAAATTCCCCATTTTCCTACAAATGTATCCTCCTGTTTGTAAACAGGATCTTTTAAAGCTTCTTCCAAACTGATGATACGATAATTTTTTTGTTCAATTATCTCAACCAACTCTTCAAAATAGTCCACATTTAATTCATTATCATGGCAAAGGAAGATATGTTTTATGGGACGTCCGATAATTTCATCGGTAGCCGCCTCAAAAAAATCAAACTGTTCTGAGGTAAATTGTAAATAGGCATGGGCTACCCGTTTCATTTTTTCGGTGTCATTTTCCTTTTTTGCAGATGTGTAAAGTTTATTGAAAATATAATCAGAGCTTTCAATGGTAACAGGAGCATTAATGTATCCCTTCCTCTTCAAGAAAAGCTCAAAATTAGCTTTAGAAGTACTATCCGGACCAGTAGATAGGTAAGGGAAACGGAAATATGTCACTTTTTTTCCTTGTTGGTTTAGTACGTAGTTGGTGAAAACTTCTCCCTTTATCACTTCCTCTTTAAAGTCTTCTAATGGTGTGGTATAAAAGGAGGGGTGGCTAAAGGTATGATTTCCTAGAGTCAATTCTGCTTCTGCCCAGTTCTTCAAGATTTTCAGCCTACGATTAATTTCCCCTTCTTGTAAAATCTTGTATTCGTTAACAAAACCAGATACTGGAATCCCGATTTTTTTGATTTTTTGGATAAGTTCCAGATTGGACATTTCCATTTCTTCAAGACTGGAAAAGCCGGCTCCAGGTAAATCATCCATTGTTATGGCTACTTCTTTTTTATCCTGTCCTTTAGAAAGGGCTGGTTGTAGTAGGGCCAATAGAACAAGAAAGATTAAGGTTTTTTGCATATTGAAATTTTATAAAAAGAGTGAATGGGCTTTACTCTTGGCATTAATGTTTAAAAAGTTACAAGCCCAAGGAAAGACCTGATTTTTGTTTTTGTCCAGATCGTTAAGTCTTTATGTACAGGAGTTTATTAATCCTGGGGAAAAAATAAAAAAGTTTTAATTATACACAAATGGGCCAGGACTTTTTGTAAATAACAAATAAAATAAAAAATTTGGAAATATGAGTTGTGAAGTAAATATTACGAGTTAATGCATTGACTTACAATTTGCTTTTTTATTTGTTATTAGCAGTTTATCTTTTTTATCAAAAAGAAGGAAATGAATTGTACTTTCGATAAATGAGTAAGTTTAAGATTTTTTTGCTGGAAGAAGGGGGGAGCAATTTTTTTGAACTTGAATTGAACCATTATGCCAGAATTAGAAGAAAGACCAAAGAAGAAGGAGCTTGATGAAGTGACAGAAACAAAAGAGGAATTGCTAAAAGAAAACAACCGGATTGGATCTTTAAATGATCAACAAATTGAGAAAAAAACATTTTTCAAGAAAGTTATAGCTGACCCTCAAAATATAATAGCCATTGCTGTAACAATCATTAGTGTTTGTGCTCTATTCGTCTCCGTTTTTCAGGCCAGGGTAATGCAAAATCAGGTGAGCTTAATGAGGGAGCAGGGCCAGGTGATGAGAACTCAAGCTAAAGCTAGTTTATGGCCTTACCTTCATATTGAGGTCAATAGAAGTGAGGAAATGGCAGGTGTTAGTAAATATGAAGTAGTGGTTAGCAACCAGGGTACAGGCCCAGCAATTGTGGAGGGTGTTCGATTACATTTTGAAAACTATTTAATTAAGGATTGGGGACAATTGTTTGATTTTATTGACCCAGACAGCCTTTTTATAGGGACGGTGTCCAAATCAAATTTAAATGGGAAAGTATTAAGAGCAGGAGAAGAATTGAGATTTATTGGTTTAAACGGTAATCCGGTCGTTGCGAATCCTATTATTAAAAATATTGATAAAGTTCATTTAGAAGTATGTTATCGATCCGTATTTGATGAATTTTGGTCTATTAAGAGGCGAGGATTAAAAGGAAATTTAGTAGGAAATGGGGGAGATATCATTACTTATGAACCACTTTCTGAAAACCCTATCAAGGATGAGGAGCAATTTTTAGAATAAGCATATTCCCCTAGGGGAATAGGTGTTCTTTTTTTCTAAATATTAATAAATAAACGATTCAAGGTTCCTGGAAAATCTTTTTAAAGGTATCTTCCTAGAAAGGGGAATTATGGGCCCCTTTATTAACTAGCATTTATTTTAAAACCAATAATTTCTCTATAATCCCTTTCCCAACGAACCATTTCTTTCAAAAAGCTTTCGACTTGGGATAAAATAATTTCTGAACTAATTTCCATGGGGGACATTACCGCGACAACTTTTTTCTCTTCTATATCTTTAATTTTTTCAATCATAGGGTACTCCATCCATACATGTATTTTTCCATTACTAGCCTGAGAGTAGCATAAGTATCCTCCGTATTTTATTAATTCTCCCTCACCTTCCTCACTTAGTTTTGTAATTCCACTCTGGATATTTTCAAAAGACAAATAAATGGATTCAAGATTTTTTTTATGGGTGTAATCCCCAACGGACCAACTTAGTTCTATTTTCTCACTGATTTCAGTAAGTGTCCTTTTGATTAACTTTTTTATGTTTTTTTGCCAATCGTTTCTTCTGGTTTTTATCCCCCTTAAAGCCTGTTGATATTCTTTTGCGGTTTCCTGTAGTTCTTTTAGCTGGAAATCCTCTAGTAAAGCCATTTGAGCAATGTTTTTGCATACAATACAATCTTTTTTTGAATTGAGTTTAATTTTTAGTAGAACTCTACTAGAGTATTTCTTCAAAAAAAAGACTGTAAAAGTTGAGTTGGGGTCCTGATAGTAAATTAGGCTCTTTTTTTGAAGAATGATGAAGCTCCGATCTTCACCAACAAAGATGAAAAAAGGACCTGGGAGGCCTTTAGGCCTATTAAATTAATTTTTTTCTATAGAATACCTCTGTTTGGGATAAGATATTACTTTATTAAAGGAAAAAGAGAAATGGAATATCTTGATTGTCCAAATGAATTAATTTTATTTTGAAGGGCCTCCCCTGGAATACCGCTTCACTAACTAATCATAAAAATGGCATATGAGTTTAGAGGGTGGATAAATTCATTTTTTTGGAGGAAATTTATTCCTTCCAAAACGTAATTGCAATCTTATAGAAAGAACTATTCAAAGTTTTCTCTTGTCTTCTTTATAGACAAAAGGGGGAAAAGTGATGGGTATTATTTCATTTTTAAAAAATGCTGGTGATAGAATCCTAAGAAAGGCGGATCAGAAATCGGAAGATAGAAAAACAAAGAAGATTAATAAGCATATTCGCTCTTTGGGCCTTCGTAGTTCAGATATTACTTCAACTGTTATAGGGGATAAGGTAGTATTGAGCGGAGTAGTGGAAAATGAAGAAGAAAGGGATAAATTAGTAGTCGCTGTTGGAAACGTTCAGGGTATTGCCCAAGTAGATGAAGATCTCAAAATATTGCACCCAAAATGGAATACCCCGGAAGAAAAACAATTCTATACGGTACAAAGGGGAGATTCTCTATCAAAAATTGCTGAAAAAGTATATGGGGATGCTAATAAATATCCATTCATTTTTGAGGCGAATAAACCGATGTTAACCCATCCGGACAAGATTTATCCCGGTCAGGTGCTCATTATTCCTCCAAAAGAAATTAGTGGAGGGAAGGCTGCCTAGAAGATTATTTAAGTACCTTCTTTGTTGCGGAGATCTTTTGGTATTCTTTTAAAAAGGAGGGGTGAGTTTTTTTACCTTCCTAAGTAGCTTCAACTCATACCTCCAGGTCATAAAGGGTCTAAATGATTTGAGAAGTTAATCCTATCCAATTCGCCTATGTCTTTCCTTTAACTAAGAGGGCTTGAGGTCCAAAGCCTTTTTTCTATATTGCTTTTCTTCTCTCGCCTTAAATCATCCTAAACTTTGATTTTAATCATATTTTAGTTTATAAAATAAGTCTAAAATTGCCTCTGTATTTTCATTTTTCATGGTTTATCGGTGAAAAAAATATTTTGTAAATTAATTAAATGTCTGATTGTTAGTGTGTTGATTGGTGGTTGGGGAATTAATTTACCCATTATTAAGTGTTTCGGACTTTTTTACTCCCTTACTTTGCAGCATATTTCCAGCGTTTATGTAATTGAAATTTAATAGGCTGGTATTTGGGGAGTTTTTATTAAGAGGGAAACCAGTTAAAAGTTGAATTATTTTTTGTTTCCTGAAGGAACACTTTAAACGAAAATCTCAGAGAGTGTTTAGAATAATTTTTAATGTAATAAATGACTTTTGAAGAGTTGAAACCTGAAGTAAAATGAAGTGAATTGTTCTCGTTTCTTTTGAGGTTTGTAATTATTCATCAGTTCTTCAAAGGGTTAATATCGTTTTCAGAGCCATGACAGATACCAGTTGTTCTTCATCGTGCGAAAACGAATCATTTATTCCTAAATAATTTAATTATGTCGAATTCCATTTATATCAGTACAGCAGAGGCATATAGCGGTAAAGCCTTGGTTTCTCTTGGAATCATGGAAACTATTCTTAGCCGAACCTCAAAGGTTGCTTTTTTCAGACCTGTCATTGCGGGATCAAGTGGGGGAGAAATGGATGAGGATATTCGTCTCATTCTCGAGCATTTTAAACTTGACATGGCCTATGAAGAAGCCTATGGACTCCATCAGCAGGAAGTAAATGAATTGATGAGCCAAGGAAAATATGATGAGGTGATTGATCGCATCATTGAAAAGTTTAAGTTTCTGGAAAACAAATATGATTTTGTTCTTTGTGAAGGGTCGGATTATTTAGGGCAAAGCACAGCCTTTGAATTTAGTATTAATACTGATTTTGCCAAAAATTTGGGGACCCCGGTTTTAATTTTATCCAATGCGGTAAATAGAAATATCAATGAAGCCCTTACTCCTGTGCAATTGGCGGTGGATAGTTTTTTGGAACAGGAATGTAAAATATTAGGCATCATTGTTAATCGATCCAGGCTTGAACAGGTAGAGGAACTTAAATATGTGCTTAATCAAAAATACGCATCTATTGCTCAACTAATTTCCGTCATTCCCGATGACCCAAAATTTGGAAGCCCAAGTATAGAGGATATTTGTGAACACCTGGGCGGTAGAGTATTATATGGACATGATAACCTCAGTAATTTGGCCGAGAATTATTCTATTGCCGCCATGCAAATGCAAAACTTCCTTCCTCGCCTCCGAGAAAATTCCTTGGTTATCACCCCGGGTGACAGGGGCGATGTGATCGTTGGAGCTTTGCAAGCTCATTCTTCCGCTAATTACCCTAAAATTTCAGGGATTTTGCTGTCTACAGGATTAAAACCCGAGCCATCCATTGCACAACTTCTGGAAGGAATCTCTGACATTGTGCCAGTACTCAGTGTAAAAACAAATACTTATGAAACTTCCACACGTTTAAAAGAGGTAGTTGCCAAATTGCGGCCAACTGATCTTACTCGTATTGCCTATGCCTTAAGTCTTTTTGATAAGTATGTGGATAGTGAAAAATTGCTGCAGCAGATCAAGGAGATAGAGGTGACAGGTATAACACCAAAAATGTTTCAGTACACCTTGGTACAACAAGCTAAGCAGCAACGTAGGCGTATTGTTTTACCGGAAGGAAATGATAGCAGGATTTTGAAAGCAACAGAGATTCTTCTTGCTAGAGACATTGTGGAACTTATTCTTTTGGGAAATAAAGAAGAAATCTTAGAGGAGATCAATAAACATAACCTTGAGATTAACCCTGAAAAGGTAGAAATCATAGACCCTATTCATTATCATAAGTTTGAAACTTACTCTAATAAACTCTACGAATTGAGGAAACATAAAGGGATAACAAAGGAAAATGCTCGTGATATGATGGCAGATGTTTCCTATTTTGGCACTATGATGGTAATGACAGGAGATGCTGATGGGATGGTTTCGGGAGCTGTTCATACTACGCAGCACACTATCAGGCCAGCACTTCAATTAATTAAAACCAGGCCAGGCGTTTCTGTAGTTTCCTCTGTTTTCTTTATGTGTTTACCGGACCGAGTATTAGTATATGGTGATTGTGCCGTAAACCCAAATCCATCAGAAGAACAATTGGCGGAAATTTCAATATCTTCCGCAGAAACAGCAAAAGACTTTGGTTTGGAGCCTAAAGTAGCACTACTTTCTTACTCCTCTGGGGAGTCCGGAAAAGGGGAAGAGGTGGAGAAAGTACGTAAAGCGACTAGATTAGCCCGTGAACGCCGTTCAGAACTTTTATTGGAAGGACCAATTCAGTACGATGCAGCTGTAGACAAAAAGGTAGGTGCCAAGAAAATGCCGGGCTCAAAAGTTGCAGGACAAGCTTCCGTATTAATTTTTCCGGATTTAAATACGGGCAATAATACTTATAAGGCTGTTCAGCGGGAAACCGGAGCTATTGCCATAGGCCCCGTTCTTCAGGGTCTGAATAAACCAGTGAACGATTTAAGTCGTGGTTGCACAGTAGATGATATCATCAATACCGTTGTGATTACGGCTATTCAAACTCAAAATTCGTTATAGACAATTAGTATTTTTTAGACTTTTATGAAAATTTTAGTAATAAATTCTGGCAGTTCCTCTATTAAATATAAGCTTTTTGAAATGGAGGGCGAGGAGGTGCTTTCTTCAGGAATTGTGGAGCGAATAGGTCTTCCCATGGGAAAAATCAGCCATAAAGTATTTGATAAGGATGGGAATGAAAAAAAGGCTTTTAAGGAGTTGGTAGTTCCAAATCATCAGGTGGGACTTAATGAGGTAGTTCATTTACTTCTCGATAATCAAGTAGGGGTTATTTCTGATACATCTGAAATCAGTGCGGTAGGTCACCGTTTGGTCCATGGTGCCGAATATTTTAGTGATACTACCTTGATCACCGATGAAGTAATGGAAAAAGTAGAGGAGGTGAGCCCTTTGGCCCCTCTGCATAATCCTCCAAATTTAGAAGGGGTAAAAGTGTGCAAGGAAATATTCCCCTATGCCAAACAAGTAGGGGTGTTTGACACTGCTTTTCACCAAAGTATGCCTGATTTTGCCTACCGCTATGCTATTCCTACCCATTTGTATGAAGAAGAGCATATTCGTGCCTATGGGATGCATGGTACATCTCATCTTTATGTTTCGAAAAAGGCTATTGAACATTTGGATTTACAAGGCAAAGAAAGCCGAATTATTACCATTCATTTGGGAAATGGCTGTTCTATGACCGCCGTGAAAGACGGAAAATGTGTAGATTGCTCTATGGGTTTCTCCCCACTTTCAGGGTTGATTATGGGGACACGTTCTGGGGATATTGATCCGGCCGTGATTTTTTATCTACATGATAAGGTAGGAATGAGTATGGGAGAAATCAATGAGTTGCTTAACAAAAAATCAGGTATGCTGGGGCTGACAGGCCATAGCGATATGCGAGATATTGAGCAGGAATGCCATCAGGGAGATTCAAACGCTAAATTAGCCACTCAGATGTATGCCTACCGTATAAAGAAGTATATTGGTACTTTCTTGGCTGCCTTGAATGGTGTAGATGGGATTGTTTTCACTGCGGGTGTTGGGGAAAACGATTCTAAAGTAAGAGAGATGGCTGTAGAAGGGCTAGAAAATTTAGGTATTTTTCTGGATCCGGTTAAGAATAATTTACGGGCTAAACAAATCGAAGAAGTTCAGGCCGAGGCTTCAAAAGTGAAAATATTGGTTATTCCTACTGACGAAGAATTGGAAATTGCTCAACAGAGCCAGAAATTAATTAAAAACCAATAATGAGGCCTTATGATTAGAAGATTGACCAGGTTTTCTGGTTTAGTTAGAATGAAGGAAAAAATCAATTTGAAGGTTAAATGTGGAATAGGGGATAGGTAAATAAACCCTGCTCTTCCATCGATAGAAAAATATTAACTATTGGGTAAAGATATTCTTATGGGAACAATTAATGTAGAATTATTAAAAAGAATTTGCCATGCACCAGGGGCCCCCGGCTTTGAAAAGGAAATTCGGGATTTGGTCATAAAGGAGGTTTCTCCTTTTGTGGATAATGTGGAAGTAGATAATTTGGGGAATGTTTTTACCCTGAAAAAGGGACAAAACAATCCTGAAGGAAAAAGTGTGATGATTGCTGCTCACATGGATGAAATTGGTTTTATCGTCACACATATTGATGACAATGGATTTGTGCGTTTTCATACCCTCGGTGGATTTGATCCAAAGACGCTTACTGCCCAACGTGTGATTATCCACGGTAAAAAAGATTTGATGGGGGTAATGGGGAGTAAACCCATCCATGTGATGAGCCCCGAAGAGAGGAATAAAACCCCTAAAACCACTGACTACTTTATTGATTTGGGGATGCCTAAAGAGGAAGTAGAAAAATGGATCGCAATTGGAAACCCCATTACAAGGGAAAGAGAATTAATAGAGTTGGGTGATTGCGTAAATGCCAAATCAATAGATAATCGGGTGTCGGTATTTATTTTAATTGAAACTCTGAAAAAACTGGAGAAATTCCCTTATGATGTACATGGGGTGTTTACTGTTCAAGAAGAAGTGGGAATTCGAGGGGCAAATGTAGCTGCGCACCGCTTAAATCCGGATTTTGGAATCGGCCTGGATACCACTATTGCATTTGACTTGCCGAGCGCTCAAGCCCATGAGAAGGTAACTGAATTAGGAAAAGGGGCAGCTATAAAAATCATGGATGCTTCTGCAATTTGCGACTACCGTATGGTGGATTACCTAAAAGAAGTGGCCGATAAAAATTCCATTAAATGGCAACCAGAAATTTTAACTGCAGGAGGTACGGATACTGCCGGATTGCAAAGAATGGGTAAAAGTGGTGCTATTTCGGGAGCCATTTCCATTCCAACCCGTCATTTACATCAAGTTATTGAAATGGCTCATAAAGATGATATCTTTCAAAGTATAGAATTGTTAAAAGCAGCACTAGAGTTGCTGGATAAATATGATTGGAAACATTAAATGATGAATAATAATGGAAGGAGATGTTTTCTATCTCTTTTTTTCGGGTGAGAATTTTTTTGGGAATAATAAAGGAACCGATTTGGTACGGAAAAGAAAAAAATTGAACTTTCTAAATCAACTCCTCAAAAACTCTTAATCATTAATAATTATTCAATTTTCACTATTCCTTATACAAGGAACCGCATTCATTTTTACAACGTATTTTGTTTAAGGGTGAATAGTGGAAAGAGTGAAAAGGTTCGCAATCATATTGGCTTTTTTTCTTTTCTTCGTGAGTAAAAACCATACTTTTGCTCAGAGGAAGGGGCAAGGACAGCCTTTAATTCATGTGACGGGAGCAGTTATAGATGGGGAAAGTCTTGAACTGCTTCCTTATACCACTATTACACTGAAAAGCCCCTTGAGAGGCACTTTTACCAGTGAGACAGGATTTTTCTCCTTTTATGGGCAGCCTTCCGATACGGTATACTTTTCTTCTGTAGGTTATCAAGACAAATCGTTTATTGTCCCAAAAAATATTAAAGAAAAAAATTATTCAGTGATCATTAGGATGTTCAAGGATACTGTGTTTTTGGAAGCAGTTACCATCTACCCTTTGCCAGAAATTGATGAATTTAAACGATCTATTTTGGAGTTACAACTACCCCCTGATGAGGCTGAACAACTGCAAAAACAAACTTCAGAACTTGTTCAATATCGTTATTCGCAGGATAAATTCTATTACGAGCAACGACAGTATTTCTATAATTTTAATAACATCAGGATCTTTTATGCTACTAATTTTACTGGGTATATGGCCCCAAACAATTGGATAGATCCTGATCAGTGGATTAAGTTCTTTAAAAACTATAATGACACTAAAAGGAAGGAGAAAATTACTAAACAAGTCTTTTATCCAAGGTATGGAGGGAATTGACAATGAACCATAAGCAAAAAGAATTGTAAACTGCTCCTAGTATGCTTATTTTCATGGATTTGCAGTCTTTTCTGAAATTTTGATTAATACAGTTGGGTCCGCAAGATTTTATGAGTCAAAAGATGAGGAGAAAAGAAATCATAGGATCCATTAACCTATTAAATCCTAATTCACCTCTTCCTCAGTTTTCAATTGTTTTTCATAGAGCTCTTTATAAACCCCGTTTTGGGCAAGCAGGGAATCGTGGGTTCCTTTTTCAATGATTCTTCCCTCATCCAAAACCAATATCTTATTGGCCAATTTGGCAGAAGAAACTCGATGAGAGATGATCACAGAAGTGCGTCCTTCCATAATCTTTTTCAAACTATTAAGAATGGTGTTTTCCGTTTTGGTATCGACAGCAGAAAGGCAATCGTCAAGAATCAGAATTTTAGGTTCTCTGACGATAGCACGGGCAATAGAAACTCTTTGTTTTTGACCACCGGAGAGCGTAATGCCTCTTTCCCCCAATTCTGTTTCAAACCCATTCGGGAAATGTTGTATATTTTCATAGAGATCTGAGTCCTTTGCAGCTTTCAGTATCTGTTCTTCGGTGAGTCCTGTGGTGCCAAAGGCAATATTTTCTCTAATTGTAGAAGAAAAAAGAAATACATCTTGGGGAACATACCCAATTTGCCCTCGAAGAGCAATCAACTCGTAATCCTTAATATTTTGCCCGTCCAATTTTACTTCACCGGATGAAGTATCGTACATGCGGCAAAGTATGTTGGCGATTGTACTTTTCCCTGAACCTGTAGTACCAATAATGGCCACCGTCTCCCCTTCTTTTATCTCAAATGAAATATCTCTCAAAGCATGGATTCCGGAATCCGGATAGGTGAAATTCACATTTTCAAAGCGAATATCCCCTTGCAGCTCTCGTTTAATATTTTTTTCTGAAATAATATCGGTTTTGGTCTGGAGAAACTCATTAATTCTATCTTGAGAGGCTGCAGCTCGTTGAATGATGCTCGTCACCCACCCCACTGATGTTACTGGCCAGGTCAAAAGATTAACATACATGATAAACTCCGCAATATTTCCAATACTCAATGAGCCCTGGATGACTTCTTTGCTCCCAATAAAAACAGTCAAAATAACGCTAAGTCCGATCTGAGCAACAATCAATGGAAAGAAAAGGGAATTCACCTTGGTTAGACGCAATGATTTTTCCAAATATTCATGGCTGGTCAAATTAAATTTTCGAGAAATACTCATTTCCCGAGCAAAAGATTTTATCACCCGAATTCCGGAGAATGCTTCTTGTACAAAAGTGGAAAGGTCCGACAAGCTACTTTGAATTTCCTCTGATCTTTTATTGATTTGACTATGTACTAAATAAATACTCACTGAAAGTAAGGGAAGCGGCAACAAAGCAAATAGGGTAAGGTAGGCATTGATTGAAAGCATTTGGGGAATCACGATCAGGAAAAGGGTTATCAGGTTGATCGAATACATTATGGCTGGCCCCAAATACATCCGCACCCTGCTAACATCTTCTGAAATACGAGCCATTAAATCTCCTGTATTATTCTTCCTGTAAAAGCTTAGTGGTAATATTTGATAATGCGCATAGATTTCATTTTTTAAATCATATTCGATTAGCCGGGACATTACAATGATGGTCTGCCGCGTTAAAAAGAGAAAAAGTCCCCGAGTCAAGGCCATTATTAAAATCAATCCACCACAAATTAAAATGGTGGAAGCAAATATATTGTAAAAAGGCTGTTGTAAACTGAGGTGTTTAAGAAGGCGATAAGTTTGAACCTGATCTATAATGAGGTCAAGGGAGTTACGCACCAAAGTAGCGGGTATAGCCGCAAATACATTGGAAATTATAATGAATATTGTTCCAAGTATTAAGTGGTATTTGTACTTCAGTAAGTATTTATTTAGATAACTAAGCGCTTTCACCTAAAAGAAATATATGAATTGAAAGATAGTTTAGATTATAAGACCATACAATAACGGTTATTTAACAGCTTATTATTCACCCGTTTGAAATTACTTAAAAAGCATCTTTTTTTATGTTTTCTTGCGGTTTGTATAGTCAATTAAAAAAATTAGCTTTGCACTGCTTCCAGGAGAATAGCCTGGGAGGATGCACAAAGATATAATAAACTATAATATTAAGTTGAAATGGTGGAGATTAATCAGTTCGGCAAAGAAGGGGATTTTTCAGTTTTTAATGAAATCTCCAAACTAGGGCATGAGCAAGTAGTATATTGTCATGATGAGCCAACAGGTTTGAAGGCAATTATTGCCATTCATAATACTGTTTTGGGTCCTGCATTGGGTGGAACAAGAATGTGGAACTATGCCTCTGACCAAGAAGCTCTTATTGATGTGCTTAGGCTTTCAAGAGGGATGACTTTTAAAGCAGCTATTTCCGGACTAAATTTGGGGGGTGGAAAAGCTGTGATTATTGGGGATGCACAAAAAATGAAAACGGAGGCTTTCCTAAGACGATTTGGTCGTTTTGTGGAAAGCCTTGGAGGACGTTATATTACTGCAGAAGACGTAAACATGAAAACCCGTGATATGGAATACATGGCCATGGAGTCACGATATGTTACAGGTCTTCCACAAACCTTAGGAGGGGGAGGTGATCCTTCGCCAGTTACTGCTTATGGCACATATTTGGGAATGAAAGCTTCAGCCAAAAAAGTGTATGGTGATGACAGCCTTGAAGGAAAAAAGATTGCTGTGCAAGGTGTCGGGCAGGTAGGTTCTTATTTAGTAGAACATTTAAGAAAGGAAAATGCCGAGGTATTTATTACCGATATTTTCGAAGATAAACTAAAAGAAGTAGCCAAAAAATTCGGTGCAAAAGTAGTAGGGCAGGACGATATCTTTGACCTTGATATGGATATTTACGCACCTTGTGCCTTAGGAGCAACTGTTAACGATAATACCATTGAGCGATTAAAGTGTAAAATTATTGCCGGAGCTGCAAATAATCAGTTGGCCGACGAAAATGTTCATGGTAAAAAATTGATTGAGAAGGGCATCGTATATGCACCAGATTTTCTGATTAATGCTGGAGGCTTGATTAACGTCTACGCTGAATTTTTGGGTAATTACAGCAGCGAAAGGGCTTATCAGCAAGCAGAGAAGATTTATGATACTTGTTTGGATATATTGAATAAATCTGAAAAAGAAAGCATGCCTACCCAACAGGCAGCTATGGCCTTAGCCCAAAAAAGAATTGATGATATGGGTAAAGTTAAGCTTTCGTTTTAATTAAAGGTTTAGTGCCTTATGATTGTTTGAATTAGGGTTTATTGGATGATGAAATTTTAGGATTCTTTTGACTATAGAATTACACCCATGAATAGATTTTTCTGTAGTTAAAAGAATCATTCTTCAGGAATCTGAAAAATCCTAATTCATAATTCTTAATTCATCTGTTGAGGAATTGCAAATAATTTGCTTGTTTCGCAACCAATATTAAAGCTGACAGCACGTTTCTAAGCTGGAAGCATTTTTTACAAAAACGTTCTTTTAAAAATTGTAGATGTTAAACAGGAGATCTTTACGAATCAAAGCTATGCAAACTGTGTATGCTTTTGAGCAGTGTAAGCAGTCAGATTACCATCTTGCTATCGAGTCAATCAAAAATAGCTTTGCGCCAGATTTGAACTCACTAGAAGTGCAGGACAAAGAGTTGTTGGAAAAGAAAAAGCAAATGGCCATCGGGTTATTTACCGAATGCTTTAAGGAGGAAATCATTCCTGCCAAAGAAGATACTTCTGAAGACATTCGCAAGGCCGTTAAAGAAGCTATTAGTTTCTATCATCAGCAAGTGGACAAGGACCTGAATTATTTCAAAAAATTCATGGTTGCAGAAGCCGAAAATCTTTCGAATAACTACCTAATGCTTCTTCTTTTGTTGGTAGAGCTTTCCGACATGGTAAAAGCCGAAGATGATGAAAAGAAAAATAGCTGGGCCCGGAAAATCAATCCCACCTATAGCAGTGAATTAAATTTTTACCGCAATCGTCTCATTAATGCATTAAGGAATAGCAACGAGCTTAAGTTGTATGCCACCAAACGAAATTTAAATTGGTCGGACGATAGGGAAGTGGTTAAGGAATGGTATAAGGAAATCCTTAAGCACGACGAAACTTATAAAGCTTACAAAGTCTCAGCCGAAACCACTTTTGAGCAGGATAAAGATATTGTATTATACCTGATTAAAAAGGTAATCTTTAAACATGAGCTTTTTGTGTCCTTTCTTGAAGAAAAAGATTTAAGCTGGGCCGAAGATAAAGCAGCGCTTCGAAGTATGCTGACAAAAACCATCAAAGGAATTGAGGAGGAGCAGGAAGAAAGTGGTGAAATTGAATTAACTAAACTTTCCATGAACTGGGAAGAAGATAAGGAATTTTTTAAAGATCTTTTTAACTTCACCATTCAAAACGATCAGGAATACGGAAAAACCATAGCCGAGCTTAGCCGAAATTGGGATATGGAACGCCTGGCAAGTCTGGATAGAATCCTCCTTAAGATGGCCCTAACGGAAATGATAAATTTCCCCAGTATACCTGTAAAAGTTACAATTAATGAATATATTGAATTGTCAAAAATGTACAGTACTCCAAAAAGTAAACATTTCGTGAATGGGATTTTGGATGTGGTGGCAGAAAAATTGGTTGCTGAAGGAGTTATCCGTAAAAGTGGGCGAGGATTAATCGATAATAAATAAACACTTCACACTATGAGTAAAAAATCAGGAAAAACACTTTTGGCTTTCCTCACCGGTGCTGCAGCTGGTGCGATTCTAGGGATTCTTTATGCTCCTGACAAAGGATCGAATACTCGGGATAAGCTAAGCTATAAATTAGACAAATATAAAGAACAACTCGAAGATTTGATTGATGAGTTAATTCAGGGAAAAAGCATTACTGAAAGTGAAGCAAAATCTGAAGGTCAAAGGGTGATCAATGATGCTCAAGAACGAGCAGAAAAATTGCTTTCGGATGTAGACGAACTGATTAATCAAATTAAAGGGGATCAGGAAGAAGCTATCTAACCATAACTTCCGAAGGAAGTATTTTTTGCTATATAAAAACGCTTGTTATTCTTAAAATGAGAAAAGTAACCTTAATTGAGGGAGATGGAATAGGCCCGGAAATTACTTGGGCAATAAAGGAAATTTTTTTAGCTGCACAAGTGCCGATTGAGTGGGAGGAGGAAAATGCAGGACAAACGACTTTAACTCAAAAAGGGGAATTGATCCCTGAAACCTTAGTGGAGTCGATTAAAAAAAATAAAATAGCACTCAAAGGTCCGATTACCACTCCGGTTGGTAAAGGTTTTAAAAGTATCAATGTGCAGCTAAGACAGATGTTTGATCTGTACCAAAACCTGAGACCGTGTAAAACGACAAAAGGGATAAAAACCCGATTTGAGCAGGTGGATATCGTGCTGTTTAGAGAAAATACAGAAGGACTGTATTCTGGCCTGGAGCTGTTTGATGAACGTCTGGGAATGGCGGATTCTGTAGCCCGGGTTACTAAAAAAGGATGTGACCGAATTATTCGTGCAGCCTTTGAATATGCGCGAAAAAATAACCGAAAGAAGGTGACCCTGGTGCATAAAGCGAATATTTTGAAAAGTGTTGGACGAATTTTCCTGGAATGTGGGGAAGCTATATCCAAGGACTATCCAGAAATTATTTATGATGAAAAGATCATCGATAATATGTGCATGCAAATGGTCATTAAACCAGAGCAGTTTGACGTTATTGTAGCGACTAATTTGTTTGGTGATATTCTTTCTGACCTTGGGGCAGGCTTAGTGGGAGGTCTAGGGGTTGTAGCTGGTGCAAATATCGGCGATGAAACGGCCATTTTTGAAGCTGTTCATGGTACCGCCCCTGATATTGCCGGTAAAGGCATAGCCAATCCTACAGCTTTATTGCGTTCAGCCATATTAATGTTAAATTACATGGGGCTTAACGAGTACGGTCAAAAAATTGACCATGCACTAGAAGTGACACTGGCTGATAAAAAAGCATGTACTGGGGATTTAGGAGGAAAAGCGGGAACAAAAGAGTTTACGGAGGCGGTGATCAGCCATCTTTAACAGTAACCGTAATAAACCAATTTTTTTTAAATAAACTTCTAAAAAACATGAAAAAACTACTTTTAAATGTATGCTTGCTCTCTGTAATTGGATTTTTCCTTGCAAGCTGCAATGACAACAGTGATCTTAAAAAGAGAGTAAGAAATTTAGAAACTAAAGTCGCAAAATTGGAAGAGGGTTCTTCAGTTAAGGTAACGCCTTCATCCAATAGAACTTCAACAACCCCTACGCCGGAAACCACCGAAGGGCCAGCAGCAAAATTTAGTTTTGAGGAAACATCTTACGATTTTGGAACAATTGACGAAGGAGATGTTGTAAGCCATACCTTTAAATTTGTAAACGAGGGAGAAGTACCTTTAGTGATTGAAAGCGCAAGACCATCTTGTGGTTGTACTGTTCCTCATTACAGTAAGGAGCCTGTTCCAGTGGGAGGAACTGGGGAAATTCAGGTGCAGTTTAATTCTAAAGGGAAACCTGGAACACGAAATAATTCGGTAACGGTAACTGCTAATACCAACCCAAAAGTGACTCGTTTAACTTTTAAGAGTTCTGTAACTCCTAAAGCTAATGCAGCTGGTCCAGTTAAGAAATAATTGATAAATATAGTGAACCGTGGATGGAATAATTTCCTTAAGGGAATAAACAGCATTTCTTAAATCTGCAAGGTTCACCTTTATGACCAATACAACTATGACATTGAATTACATTCTTTTACAGGCAGCAACTGATGATGGAGGGTGGTTGTCACAATTATTGATTTTTGGGGGAATAGCATTGGTTTTCTATTTCTTCATGATCAGACCACAGCAAAAGAAACAAAAGGAACAGCGCACTTTCATTGAGGGTGTTAAGAAAGGGGATTTTGTGGTGACAATCGGGGGCTTACATGGCAAAGTAACCGATGTGGAAGGCGATACCATACTTTTGGAAGTAGACCGTGGCGTTCGAATTAAAATTGAGAAGTCTTCGGTTTCTATGGATGCTACCAAAAGAGTTGCCAAAAAGTAAATGAATTATTAAGCAATTTTCCTTAAGGGAGAGGATAAATATCTTTTCTCCGTTTTTAAGGGATCGGATAAATGAAGAATACAGAGTCAATTAAACCAGGCTCTGTATTTTTTATGGAATTTTGAATAAAGAAGAAACTTTGATAATTTTTGAAAAATCATCTTTATTAAACCTTATTTTATATACTTTTGAATAGTGCAGAGGTGCTAGCTCTTTTTGATCTATAGAGCTTCTTAAAGTCTAAATTTAAATTTTAGGCTTTTGCTGTTCCAACTTCATAGTGCTTAATTCGTAAATATCTTTGTTGTAGCAACCTTAAATAATTGAATTTTTGAAACCATTTAGGGATATATTAAAGTGGTTAAAGAAACTTTTTGCTTATGAATCGGGCAGAAATTGGAAGGTGATCACCCTTTGTATGTTGACTGCTACTACCTTCTGGTTTTTTAATGCACTGAATAAACCTTATTCCACTGTAATTGATTACCCATTAAAGTTTGAATATGATACTGAAGGCCTTGTAACCGTAAATGAGCTTCCAAATAAACTCAGAGTAAACATTTCTGGTGGAGGATGGAGTCTCTTAAAACAGTCTTTAGGAATAAACCGCAAAACTTTGATCGTGCCTCTTGATAGGCCTACTCAAAGAAACTTTATTGTTGGGGAGGAGCTAAACCCTATTATTCATGATCAATTAGACCCCCTACAGGCAAATTATGTGGTTACTGATACCCTTTTTGTTCATATTGAAAAATTGGCCAAGCGAACACTTCCTGTAAAAGTAAACAAGACATCTATTTCCTTAAGAGAGGGGTACCGAATTGTATCACCCGTACGTTTCCGGCCCGCTATCGTTACATTTACCGGACCAGTATCGATCATAAAAAATCTGCCGGATACGGTTTTGATTGATATTCCAGAAAAGGAAATTGATGAGCAGGATTATATAGAGGCCGTAAATTTACCCAGGCTTCCTGGTGATGAGCTATTGACTCCTTCAACTACAAAAGTGGAGGTAAGTTTTGAAACGGATCGATTTACCAAACTCACTCGCATTGTTCCTTTGAGACAATTAAATTTTCCTGCCGATTCTTCGATTTATCTTGCAGATACTTTGGGGATTTTGAGTTTCGTTATTCAACAGGAGTTCTTAGACCAGTTAGATACTGCTAGATTCGATGTATTGGCAGATTTTGGGATGTTTAATGAAACCGATTCTACAATAAAGCTGGAAATTACCAGGGCCCCCAATTTTATTTTAGATTTGAAGGTAGAACCTTCCGCAGTTAAAGTAACTTATGCCAAAAAGAAGTAGTGTTTTAGAAGTTGGGATTACAGGTGGAATTGGCGCCGGAAAAAGTGTAGTATGCGAAATATTTAAAAGTCTCGGCATACCCATTTATGATGCTGATTCTCGTTCCAAATGGCTTTTGGGTAATGATGAGAAGCTAAAGCATCAGTTAAAAGAAACTTTTGGGGCAAAGGCTTTTACACCTGATGATCTTTTGAATCGTATTTTTTTGGCTGAAGAAGTATTCCACAATCCCCAACAGCTAGAAAAACTAAATCGATTAGTTCACCCTAGGGTGGGAGAAGATTATGAGGATTGGGTAAAACAACATCAAGCTGCCCCTTATGTGTTGAAAGAGGCTGCCTTGTTAATTGAGGCTGGGTCCTATCGTAGATTAGATTTCCTTATTACTGTAAATGCTCCTGAAGATCTTCGTATTGAACGCATAAAGGCCAGAGACCCTCAGCGCTCGATGGAGCAAATTGCAGCTATTATAAAAAAACAATTATCCGAAGAGGAAAGACAGGAGATAGCAGATTTTGTGATTGATAACAGTGGAACACGATTATTAATCCCTCAGGTGGTAAAATTGCATCGTTTTTTTTGTGAGAAGGGAAAAAGGTAAGGTATTTAGGAGTAGTGTATGGCTAAATTTCCATTTTTCTTAGATAGGTATTCTTACGGTTTGGAACAGATTTCAAATTTAGGTCCAATTCCCATTCCCTCTTTGCTATTTCGATAAAATATTCTTCAATTTTATCTGGTCCGCATAAAACTTCATGCGACTGTGTGTGGAGTCAAGTATATCGATCTTCTCGATTCTATCTAAAAGGTGATGGTAAAAGACCTCTACATAATATCCATGAAGTAAATAGAGGTTGATTTTATATTCATAATACCTAATATCCAGGACAAAAGTGCCCTTCTCGTATAGCATACGAATTTTCTCATTCAGAGGAAGTAGATAAAAATCAAATTCAGTGGTCATTAAAAATAAAAATGGTGATCGTAATCCAACAAATAAATAACTTCTGAAATATGCGGAAATTGTATGGTATAAAAAATAAAGAGAATTCTTAATTACGAATGAAGAGTTATTTTTTTCCTTAAGAATTTCTTTTTTGAATCGTTTTAAGAGTTCAAAGGGATATTGACCTTTGACCTAATAACTTTATTTGAGGGCCGAAATCAATAATTAATCCGTCCTTAATTTTAAATAATATATGATATTTTGACGAGGAGAGGGAGTAAGGCTTAAGAAGGAAGAAGGGTGAAAGACGGGATTCGAACCCGCGACC
>NZ_SMMB01000845.1 GCF_009711365.1 Xanthovirga aplysinae
AATACACCCAGATCAATCCAATCGTCAACAGGAATTTTCTTTTCCATACCTGTACTATCGGCACGATATTTTATACTTCCCACTTTTAAGTTCACCTTATACTTTCCATCAGAAAGCTTTTCATAATTTACCTCCTCCGTTTTATTCTCAAATAACGTAATGGTTTCAAACAAATCATGAATCACATATTGCAAGCTATCCGGAGTCACCTGCCTAAAATAACCTAACAGATCTTTTGTAGTGGGATATGGATTTTCCTTGTATTTCCAGTCCTGCAAGTAAGCTCGTAATGCAGCGTTCACACTATCCTCTGAAATATAATCCTGTAAGGCAAACATCGCTACTGAACCTTTCCGGTAATGAATATAGGACTGTCTTTCTACCAGTTCCAGCGGCATTTCCTTCTTTCGTTCACTGGTTCTGCCTCTTAAATAGCGGTCCAGTTCATATTTCAGAAATTTCCGAAGCTGCTCCACGGGATATTCCTTTTTCAATACCATCATTGCCGTATATTGAGACAAGGTTTCTGATAACATGGAAGAACCCTTCACATCGGCCTCTGTTACCTGATGTCCCCACCACTGATGAGCTACCTCATGAGCTGTGACGTAAAAGGCAAAATCCATATCCTTCTCATCCCTTAGATCAAGCATAAAACCCATACCTTCGGAAAAAGGAATCGTATTAGCAAAAGATTGCGCAAAGGAGGAATAACGTGGGAATTCCATGATACGCAACTGCTGGTACTGATAAGGTCCAAATTCTTTGGAAGCAAAAGCAAGGGCCTTTTTCAATCCCTTCATCATTCTGCCCAAGTTTCGTTCATGCCCCTTATTATAATAAATTTCCAAGTTGATTCCTTCCCATTTTTCCCGCATCACCTCAAAGTTAGCTGAAACAATGGAATAAAAATTCACCATAGGTTTATCCATTTTATAATGAAAATACCTGCGATCTCCTTCGATCCATTCTTTCTGCAAATATCCCGGAGCAATTGCCGTTTGACCAGCATCGGTGCTAACCACCATTTCAAAATTGATTCTATCTGCATCGTCACCAAATAGATTTCTGCTCAGGCCTACCTCATCCTCCCTTTCTAGCATACGTTCCTTTTCCGGAAGTTCATGGTCCTTCCTTTTGTCATCATCCCCGAGTTCAAAGTCAGAATTATAGCCAATAGTGGGGAAGTAAAGATTATTAAAGAAGGTTCCGTTATTGACAATATTGGTATTTGTTGTTCCTTCCTTGAAACCTTTGGTCTCAAAAACAACTTTAAAATCCATTTGAATTTGTTCCCCTGGAAGCAAAGGTTCCTTCAGCGCGTAAATGGTATAATCAAAATCCTCAAAGCTCTCCTGCTTAGATGCCTCCCTATCAAATTGTAAATGGGTTAATTCTAAATCATCATGAGTTTTTTCTTGAATATGAATCTCGCGAATAGGTGTATCGGTTTTATTTTCCAATACATAATATCCCCCGGCAATAAAATCCCTTTTTTGAGGGTATAAATCCACCTTCAGGTTTACATCCACAATTTTTGGTTGGGGTAAACTTTCATATTGCTTTAAAGTTTTCTCATAACTAGCCTGCAATTTTTCCTCTTCATCCGAATTGGCATACTCGTTTACAACATTCGTATTATAGAAAATATAACAGCCGGACAAAGCAAAAGTAAGAAGACTAAGAATTCCCAAAATCATCATAGAGCGATTCAGCTTCAACCTTGCCAGGTTTAGACGGGATTTCATCACAGTATCAGCTCCACGAACGGAAAAGAGCACCGCTAAAACAAAAAGAAAAATAGCAAAAGCCATCCAATAGACATTCATCCAGGTAAAACGAGAAACAAAATGCCCGAAGCCATTCATGTCTGAATATCTTCCTAAAAATGAATTTCCAAAGTGAAACATAGCATGTTCAACACCCAAGAGGGAAAGGACACCTGAAGCAATAAAGAACACCACCATCACCACAAATCCCAGCATCTTATTATTCACCAGCACTTGGATGAAGAACCCTAGGAAGGTAAATAAAATTAAATACACAAAGGTTTCCCCGAACAACTTACTGAAATAAAGAGAAAGTTCGTAATTATAATACCCCTTTACCGTCTGCACAAAAACACCTGACAAAATTAGCAAACCTAAAATGGTAACATGCACCAGTAACATTCCAAAAAATTTCCCCAATAGACCAATCATATCATGGATTGGCAAAGCATCGAAAATCTGGTTCATCTTCACACTTCTCTCTTTCCATATCATTTCTCCGGCATAGAACACAATAATGATTAAGAAAAAAAGATTAAATCCTCCCAACACTTCCAGAACTGCATAGGTGGTCGGCACTCCATCCACCCCATAAATCTCATTTATGTCAATGGTGTTAGCAAAAGTCAACACCAAACCGGAGAGCAGAATTCCCAGAAAAGGGATTTCCTTAAACATTGTTTTAAAGTAAAAAAAGGACATGCGGAGCAGCTGCTTGATACTAATGCCAACCCCGGCCTTTGTAGTCACCAAAGGAATTGTTACGGAGGAAGGGGTGAATTCTTCCCTGGATTTTTTTACTTTTTTCCTTCTCCCAATGGTATTTCGCACCACATTAAAATTAAAACTCAAAAAGGTTACCAGCATCCCCAAAATACCTGCTCCCATCCAAATCATGCGATTATATAACATGACACCTTCAAGCTGAATAGGTAAAATATTTCTCTCTGCAGGAGTCCAGTATTGGGTATAGTACCTTAATGTATTCAGTCCAAAAGGATCTAGCACGGCCAGTAATTCCCGGTTTTCAAGATCGCTGACAAGGGCATTTCCTATCATGTAAATCACCAGCAAAAAAACTCCCTGAGTGTACACAAATATCATTTTCCTGCTTAATGATCCACTGGCAAAAAATAAACAGGCTGTAAAAAACAAATTAGGAATAACAATAATTAAAAAAGGCCTAATATAGGTACTTACATTGAAGGCAAGTAACTTTTCCTGCTCTCTCCATGGCATTACATCTCCCAGCATTAACCCTATTACCAGGCTAGAAAATATAAATAAAAGCACCACAAAAGAACCTGCAAAACGTCCCAAAAGATAATCGAATTTCTTAATAGGAGTGGAAAACATCAGGGATTCCATTTTATGTTCAAAATCCCTTAACACAGGCACCCCCATGACAGCTGAAGTAATAAAAAGCATGAATGCCGACACAATTGTCATGATAAGAGCAATGGAATAAGGTGAATTTTCTTTCACCTGCCCCACTCCACCTCCAATGGTTACAGCATCTGTGGTGACGGCTGCGAAAACCAAAGCAAATAAAATCGTAAAATAAATATAGGTGGCAGGTCTTTTGGACCTGTATTTTAATTCAAATTTGAAGATATCAAACCATTTCATGTGAAAATCATTTATTGAAAAATTAAAAGAATAAATTTACTTTCCGGCTATTACACCAAAGCCTCTTCGGAGGCAGGTTTCACACCCATAATTTGCGAAAAGTAAACATCCTCCAGATCTGCACTAACCGTCTCAAAGGAAGGGTCCGGTTGCATTTCACTAAACACATGAATCTGTGGCTGACCGGCAATCATTTTGTCGGATATCACCTGAAAATCACTCTTATAGTCTTGCAGTTCGTCTTTTTTAACCCGTTTTTTCCACACCTTTCCTTCAATATCGGAAATGGCCTTCAAAGGATGTCCCTTAAATAAAACCTCCCCCTTATTTATAATGGCCATGTCGGTACATAACTCTTTGACATCCTCCACAATATGAGTAGAAAGAATCACAATAGTATTTTCTCCCAACTCCGAAAGCAAGTTATGAAAACGGTTTCTTTCTGCAGGGTCCAGGCCAGCCGTAGGCTCATCTACAATGATTAAGCTAGGATTAGATATTAGGGCCTGAGCAATTCCAAATCGCTGTTTCATCCCACCAGAATAACCTCCTAAGTTTTTCTTACGGTCATTGTATAAGTTAGTCTTATACAATAAGGCCTTCACTAATTCCTTACGTTCTTTCTTATTGTCAATCCCCTTTAAAACCGCCAAATGATCTAACAAAGTCTCGGCATTTACTTTTGGATATACCCCAAATTCCTGTGGCAAATACCCCAGGGTTTTTCGCACCTCTTGCTTTTGAGTTAAAACATTTATCTCTCCCAACTGTATACTTCCTGAATCAGGCTCCTGTAAAGTAGCAATGGTACGCATTAGACTTGACTTTCCTGCTCCATTTGGCCCCAAAAGTCCAAACATACCGGTCTGGATAGTTAAATCAATTCCTTTCAGAGCCTGCACACCATTGGCGTAGGTTTTGGATAAATTAGTTACTTTTAATTCCATGAAAAATAAATTAGAGGTTGAAATAAATTATTTAAAATTGGGTATTGAAAAAGGTGTATAATCCTCTTTTCCACTTATTGGCTTATTTACTGTTGGGTCAACCACATCTCCTTAATAATCTGTAAAAACACCATATATTCTTATCCGATCGACCCTCACCCTTATTCACACTAACTTTTCTAAATAACCTCCCTAAAACAATACCTTTGTGCTTTAAAATAAACCAGCAAACAGCCAATCAATAAACTGTAATCCACAAGTTTGAACTAAATTTATTTAATTAGTATAATCAAAGTAGAATTTGTTACAGTTTAATTGTCTTTT
>NZ_SMMB01000885.1 GCF_009711365.1 Xanthovirga aplysinae
AATCTAAATTTTCTACATGCTTAAATAATTATTTAGTTGATTTCCTTCACAAGTTCAAATAAAATACTGAGAAGTCAATTTTTTAATTTAATCATGCCTACAAATTCTGTGGTGATAATCCCTATTAAGAGCCTTATGATAAGTAATTGTTCAGGTTTAATCAACGTGGATGCAAGGTAAGCTTGCCAAGGTGATGTTTAGTAGTGGCAAGGTGAGCGTCCGTTACATGTTCCAAGTCAAATGCTTCTCCGATATGTACTTTAAAATGACCGGCTTCTAATAATTGATGGAGCCTTTTGGTAGTTTTCTCATTAAGGACAGCGTCAAAATTATTGATGCTTACATGTTCACTTACCTTTGGTGCCGGATGTACCCCATTGGGATAAGCTACACGTCCACCTTTACGCATAGCAGTTAAAGCTTCATCTGTTACTTTCCCACCAGCAGTCACGAAAGCTGTGTCGATCCCGTTGGGAGCAAAATCTCTGGCTGCTTTTACAACATTATCTTTGCGCCCATCAATTGCAACGTCAGCACCCAAACGCTTTGCTAAACTCACTCCATCAGTTCCGGATGCTATAGCTAGTACCCGTGCCCCAATGTGTTTGGCAAACTGAATAGCCATATGACCAATGCCACCACTGGCACCAAAGATCATCAAGGTTTCGTTTCCTTTTAATTTTAGAACGTCCTCCAAGCCACAAAGGGTTGTTATGGCATCAATGGGCATAGCCCCTGCTTCATCGGTTGACAGATAATCAGGTGTGTGAGCGACAAGATTTGCTTTCACTGCGATGTATTCAGCATAAAACCCTCCTTTAGGATTCATAAAGGAGGCACAATAAACCCGATCTCCTTTTTTGAAATTAGTCACTTGATTACCAACTGCAGCAATAGTTCCGGCACCATCGCTACCCAGTATGTATGGAAAATTTGGTTTACTTCCCGTCATTTTAGCAAATTCTCCTTCACGTTCCATTGGGTCCCACTGACCCACACCGGCTGACTCAACGTGAATGAGCACTTCGTCTGGGGCAACTTTAGGAACTGGTAAGGATAGTACCTTTAAGGTATTAAGACCACCGAAATGTTTCAATGCAGCAGCTTTCATAGTGTTCATTCTTAATTGTACCATAACATACTTATTGTTTTGGTTATTTGTTTCCTAAATGCTTAATGAATGGGGATGTTAGATCATATGCGAAAGCTTTTTGTGCGTTTGACCTTATGATCCCATTTATATACTTTAAAAGTAATTTTATCACCATTTTAGTTTCAACTTCAGTTTTTTGAAATGATACCTTCCTTAAACAAAGAGGAAACATCAAAATGAAAGAAAAATAAAACCCCATGATACTTGTGAGAAGCACTCCGATTTTACGATGATAAAAAAGAGGTGGGAAGCTTTACATCAAATCCAGCCCAAAACGAAATCCCAAAAGTAAAAGGACAAAATGATTCCCCTGAAGGGTCTGCAATCCATCTTTTGCATGGGTTTTGTTTTGGGTGTGGCATTTTGCCTTGCAGGTAACAAATATCCGCTAAACAAAAGGAAGTTCATGGCCCCATAAGGTTAATGATAGAGAGGAAGAGGTGTAAGAACATTATCCATAAGAATCCTTTTTTGGTCACAATAAATTTTATTTGATCGTGCTGTCCAACTTTTATTTCCATACTATTTTTAGAGTGAAGTATGCCTTTTTCTAAACAGTTAAAATTTTTTCAGTATTAATTTGAAAGGAAGAAGAGAAAAAAGTAAATCTTTATTGAGTACTTACCTGATTTTTTTTAATCTCCTGAAACAAGTTGATATATAAGTGGTGTTTTTAATCTGAAAATTCTTCTTAGCATAGAATGGACTTAAAACAATATTAGGTTTTTATAGGGGAATGGACTAAATCCACCACAAAATGAAGAAAGCACTTCTTATCCTCGGGGTATTGTTTGTCCTTTTGATGCTTATGATAACCATTATTCCTTTTTTAATTAAAGGGGAAGTAAAAAAGGGAATAGATGAAGCACTTGAAAAAAATGTTAATGCAGCCGTTTTTTATGATACTAATCAATTTGGGTTAAATCTCTTTAGGAATTTTCCCAATGCTACCCTTACTCTTGGAGATTTTGGAATGGTTAATAGACCACCCTTCGAAGGAGATACTTTGATAAGTGTAAAGTCGCTGATTTTTGAGGTAAATATTGTAAGTGTTCTCAAGGGAGATACTATAAAAATTGAGGCTATTGGTTTGGATCAACCAAAGATTCAATTAATGATTTTGGAAGAGAACTTAGCCAACTATGACATATTTTTAAAAAGGGAAAGAAGGGAAGACAAGAAGGCACCTTCTGAAGTTTCTTTTCAGATAAACCATTGGGAAATAAAAAATGGAGATATAATATACAATGACCGTTCAATGAATTTATTTGCCACCCTGGAAGGATTAAATCACAGTGGAAAGGGAGATTTTTCTCGGCAGGTTTTTGATATAGTTACCCATACTGACATTGACAACCTGACCCTTAAGTATAGGAATACTAAAATGGCCTCGAACAAGAGATTCGATGCCAATATTATCGTGAATTTGGATTTGGACAAAAAGAGGTATAAGTTTAAAGATAACAGGGTTAAAATTAATGATTTTGCGTTTCGCTTTGGTGGGTTCTTTGCAAAGGAGGAAAATGACATGAGTATGGATATTTTCTTTCAGGCCGAAAAAACTAGCTTTAAGGATCTTTTGTCTTTAGTGCCCATAGCCTATAAAGAGGAGTTTGAAAATATAAAGGCAGAAGGAATGGTGGATTTTGGAGGTTTTGTAAGGGGAATTTATAGTTCGGACAAAGAACAAAAGCCTTCTTTTCAACTAAAGATGTTTGTGGATAAGGGCCAGTTTCAGTTTAATGAATTACCAAAACCGATTCGTAATGTTAAATTTGACCTTCTTGTTGACAATAAGGATGGTAAATTTGAAAATACCATTTTTATCGTAAAACAATTCCATGCTGAGCTGGGAAATAGCCCTCTTCACGGTAGTTTGTTGGTGGAAGGAATTAAAAAAATGAAAATTGACGGGCAATTTGATACAGAAATAGACCTGGCCGAATTAACTACCATGTTTCCTTTGACAAACATGACCCTAAAAGGAAAGTATAAATTGCATGCCAAGGCCAATGGAGTATATGATGCCGAAAAGTCAATGATTCCCAGGATTGATGCGGTGATGAACCTTGAAAATGGTTATTTAAAGACGAAAGATTTTCCTGTTCCTCTTGAGAATATTTTTTTGGATGCTACGGCTAAAAACACAAGTGGAAAGTTAGATGGGACCACTTTGAATATTAATGATTTGGAATTTGAGCTGGAGGGAGAGCAACTGGTGGGAAACTTGACTGTAAAAAACTTCAATGATTACACCTGGAATATGAACCTAAAAGGAGATGTTGATTTAGCTAAAATTACAAAAATTTATCCTTTAGATAGCGTAACTCTGTCAGGACGGCTTCATATGGACATTAATACCAAGGGGAAAATGTCTGATTTGGAGGCTAAAAATTTCGATCGTTTACCAACCAGAGGAATCCTGGAGGTTCAAGAATTTAGTTTCAAAAGTTTTAAACAGCCTCAAGAAATTAAAATAAGCGAAGTAAAGGCAGTTTTTGATCCTCAGAAAATTACCATAAATAATATGAATGGCTATCTTGGTAAAAGTGATTTCCAAGTAAAGGGGAGCCTATCCAATTATTTGGCTTATGTATTAAAAGGTAATGAAATTCTGCAAGGAAATTTAGATTTTAATTCCAATTCCTTTGATTTGAATGAGTGGATGAAAGAAGAGCCCAGCCTTTCCATACCAATTCCCCATGAGGAAGAACCACACTTGAAAGCTTTGGAAGTACCGAAAAATATTGATTTTGTAGTGAATTCTAAGATTGAGAAATTATTATATTCCAATCTCCACATGAGTAATATGAAAGGGCTGGTTGTAGTGAAGGATGGTGTAATTCGGTTAGAAAATGGGAAATACCAATTAATTGATGGGAATTTCGGTTTAGAAGGGATGTATGATTCCCGAAATTTACAACGACCAAAATTTGATTTCGACTTTGATATTTTGAAAATGAAAATTGCCGATGCCTATAATTCTTTTGATGTGGTTAAGAAATTTGCTCCAATTGCTGGTCGGATGAATGGTGATTTTACAACTGATTTTGTTCTGTCTGGGGAGCTAAAACAAGATATGAAGCCTGAATACAATTCTTTAAATGGTAAAGGTTTGGTATCCATTCGAAATGCCACTTTAAAAGGTTCTAATTTATTGGGTAGAGTTTTGAAAGTTTCTCAAATCACCGATGTTGACGAAGTGAATCTCAATGTAAAAGATGTCGATATCCAAGCGGAAATAAAAGATGGGAGACTTTTCGTTCAACCTTTCGAACTTAACATGGGGAGTTATGTGGCTAAAATTGAGGGAAGCCAAGGGGTAGATGGCACCATGGATTTTTCAATGGAAATAAAGGTTCCTGCCCATAAATTAGGTGCACAAGTAAGAGGATTTATCAGCGGTTATTTGGGCGGTGGAAGACCAACAAATGTTATTATGAAATATGGAATTAAGGGTACCAGAGATAACCCTTTAGTTAAGGTTGTAAAGACAGAATTTGAGGAGCTTCCCAAAAAAGAAGAGCCGGCTGATACTAGTTCAGTAGAAAAAAAGAGCAAAAAGGAATTGGAAAAAAAGGTTGAGAAAGATCTTGAGAAATTAAAAAGGAAAGAATATGATTAGTTAAAGGACCTTTTTGAGCAAGTTTGACTTTTCAATTGATGTCTTTGGTAGGGGGAAGTCATTCAGGAAATGGTAGAATAGTTGTTGTGTTCTTGGCTTCAGAATTGACGGAGCAACCATGAAACCCTAATTTTTGGCATAAATGGAAATGTTTCACATGGTAGGCTTCATTTAGGGTAAACTTATATGGCAGATACATCGGCTTTTTTTTAAAGGTTGTCACGATTTAGCTAAAACGAGTATGCGCCCCGGAATTCATTTTAGCAGCTGTTAGTGGCTGTTTATATTCTTGATTTGTTCTTTTATTCGAATGAAATCT
>NZ_SMMB01000011.1 GCF_009711365.1 Xanthovirga aplysinae
TTTAGTGATATTTCGTTTCACGTTAAAAGCGTTGGAAGTTCTCATAATCAGAATTACCAATGCTGTAACTATATCCTTTGGCTGGTAACTTTTGACTAACCTTCCTTGGAAGGTACTAGCCATTGTTAGCGACCTTTCCATCAACACTAGCCCTAATTCATCCCTATCAACCATACATTGCATTAATTTGCGCGATTGCGTCTTTGAGGTC
>NZ_SMMB01000946.1 GCF_009711365.1 Xanthovirga aplysinae
TGACTTAATTTTAGGCTCTTCCTTTGATTGGTATGATATGCTAGCTTATACTTTAGGATTTTTCACCATCCTCTTGATTGAATCTCGTTTTAAAAAAATAAGAAAAATAACAGTCTAATAGCTATTGATTAACAACAAAAAGGAACAGAGAAGAAAAGTAATAGTCCATAAATAAGAAGTATTAAAACTTCTTATAGTTGAGTAAAATGTTGTTAAGGAAACAGACCTAAGCTTGCTTATTCCTCATGTGTGAATACAATTATTATGCCTTTGCTACTAAGACAAAATCATGATTAATGCCAACCTAAAATCATCCTTTCACTATGAACCAATTGTTGTTGGCACCATTTCAACATCGTACTTGCACCATGAACAAACCGTTATTGGCACCATGACAACATCACCCAAGCCCCATGAACAAACCGTTATGAGTACCATGACTTCACCATTCTAATTCTATGATCGAAGTATTGTTAGTGTTAAAGCAGCAAAGATCTTACTTTAAGAAGGAGTCATGGAAAGTACCTTCGAAAGGTATTAAGGAAGAACATCAATTTTTTATCATTATTAGAGGCAGATTTAGAAAACAGTGGAAAGTTGAGTTCAATCGAATAATTGCTTCTAAAATAGAAGCAATTAAAACCCTTACAATCCTAAAAAACTCAATTGTTTGTCTAAAATAAAAAAATTATCACACGACTCCTTTTTCCAAAAAAAGAAGAATCTCAGGAGAAAAATTGATAAGGATTCTAACCAAAGAAGGTAGCCTATTAGATAAAAAAGGCCTGGCTAAAAAATAGTCAGGCCTTTTTTTTAAAACCAATGTTTTTCCAACTAATGCAATGTTTTAAGCCCTACGATCTATATTATCAATCCGAAAAAAGAGGCCCCAAATGTAACCCCTGAGTTAACCTACCAACTTTTAAAATATCATTTGGGTTTTATTCTGATACTTCCACAGGCTTAAATACACAACCTTTTATTCCATTAACCTCTAAAGATTCCTTAGCTGTTTGGGATACAAACAAAATATCTGGTGCTTCATCTATCCGGAAAATTGGAGCAAATCCATTCTTTGGTTTATGGAGAACGAGTTTTTCAATAATGCCAGGTTTTGAAGGGTCAAATGAGGAGGGCTCAAAAATGGAGGTCTTATAGTCAAAAACATTTTCCCTACTCATCAACATTAGAGCGATATATGTTTTTATTACTGGCACCTCTTCTTGTAAACTTTCCACATCTTCCACAGGATAAGCATCATCTATCATTTCAACAGGAACTTCTAGATGTTCAAATTCACCCAAACTTTTTAATACACTTAACATTTTTAAACTCATCACTGGAATACGTAAATCAGTTAAGGGATAATCATATTCAGGAATGAGACTAAAGTTCGCCTGAAAATAAATTTTATCAGGTAACCTTTCCCTATATTTGGGATTAATAAACATGATTGAAGCCTTATTTGCATGTTCAAAAGGAAAATGAAATGCATCTCTTTCAGGATCTCCTGAATGATTATAATCGTGAGTAAGTTTATATACTTTTGTATTCATTTTAAAATAATTTTAGACCATTCAAATCTTTCCATTCTTTTATAAGATTTAAAGCCTGTTTTTCTACTTCATCTGCCAATTTTTTCAAGCCTGAATCACTTACATTTCCTAAATCAAAAACATCTATATTAGATTCTTCAAGTACCCTGTCAATTCTATTAAGTATTTCATCATCATATGTAGAGTGGCTTCCATTGTGAATAGGAAACATATCAGATTTTCCAGCAACCCTTCCACCTGTCTCTTCAGCTAAATATATTCCATTTGATTTTTTATCTATATCATATAGGCCTTTCTTTCTTTTTAGGAGCTCTTGATACAAATCATGCTTTCTAACTACATTGTCAGGCACCAAATGATGTGCTTGATGGTTAGGTCCAGGTGGATCTCCTAAATTTTTCCTAAGTTGCCCTGGTTTACTAATACGTTGAGGCCCTTTGTATTCTTTAATTATTCCATCATCGTCAACCGTAAGCCTTTTATAACGTTTATCAGTAGCATCAACTCGCCTAATCTTCTTTTTTGCATTTTTATAAAAAAAGGCATAACCTTCTGGTGCTTCTTTTAATTCATCAATATGCTTTCCTATCAGACTTGCAACCTTCTTTACTGTGCCTTTTACGCATACCTGGCTATTATGCACCAAAAATCCATGTTCCCCGACAAAGTAGGTATGAAAGTCAGTTACCTCAAAGTTATAAACTTTTTTGGATTCGTACCTAAAGTCAATTGCTTTAACCAACAACCATACCCCTTGGAGATTCCTAACCTTGTCCCCAACTTCCAAATCCCCTGCCTCTTTCCAACCTTTCTTAGTAAAGAATGGGTGCTCTGCAGTGGTTTCCAACTGACCATTTTCAAAACTTAATTCCAGTGTAGCATCCGCAGTACGCTGCATGGTGTCTGCAATCTCCCTAAGAGATACTTCCCCAGTCTCTTCGTTCCAGGCCCAGACTTTCTCTCCCTTTTGGAGCTGTTCAATAGGCCTTATCCCATTTTCAGTATGAACGGGTGTTCCTTCCGGAAAGCAAGCAAACACACAGATTTTAGCATGTTTTATCGCAAAATCATCCACCTTCTTGGCTAAACCTTTTGCCAGGGCTTTGGCTCCTTGCTTGCTTAAGGTTTTGGTTCCCGCCTTTAGGGCCGTTTTACCCGCAGCCTTAGCAGCCTTTTTAGCAGCACCCTTTACCGTTGCTTTCACTCCAGCTTTTATAGATGCTTTTGCAGTAGTAGCCGCCGCCGTTGTAGCCCCTCCTGTGAATAAACCGGCCACATCCATCACGAAAAACCCCACGTTCAGGGCAGCCATGCCCCAATTGCCTTTAGAGGCTTCCCGGATAGCTCCTACGGCTGAGCCTACCACAGGCACCATCTCTACCAAATCAAGCCAACCCCATCCTCCACTCTCCTCTTCTTCCTCCTCTGGAACCACCTCCTGGTTGGCAGCAGTCATTTCAGCTAAATCTGCATCACTTACCGGTATTTGGCCACTGGTCAAGAATTCTACCTCCCCCCCTGTTCCACAGTTAATCTTGCTCTTAAACAAAAGGGTTTGTTGTCCCTTTACCTTTACTTTGTAGGTGTCTTGCCATTGTAGCAAGGCAGGTACACATGGATTTCCTGTTTTGGCACAAACTCCAAAAGGCAATACATTGACATTGGGGATTTTATCAGCCTCCGTACTAACCAGACAATGGTTAATTTTAATGTGAGAGTTAAAACTTGGATTGAATTTAACCGGTGCAGCGCCCTGATTACAAAGCATTACTGCCCCTTTCGTTACATATTCTAAATCGTGTGGCATAGCTTTATACAATGTCTGTATCAGAGGATTCAATAACGGCCTTACTGCCTCCTATCAATTGCAGATTATCTCCCTCTACCGTCATCTCAGTACTACCTTTTAAGGTGGTAGCAGCTTCACTACTTTCAAGGGTCATATCCTGTTTGGAGGTTATGTTAATGGTTTCATCTAATGCTTCTGCACTTAGAGATTTCTGTGCAGTGAAGGTAATAGTACCTTCTCCTCCTCCCTCTTCTGCTGGCTGGGAAATAACATTGATACTATTACCTGCTTGAATATTAATATCAGTAGCTGCAATGGTTAATGTTTTTGGAGCCCTTATTGTAAGGTTCTGATCACCATGTAAGATTACGGCATTTCCACTAGGATCATAAATGGAAATACTTCCATCTTTATCATTCAAAATCAGCGTATTTCCACTACGAGTCCTGAGGGCTTTAATATTATTTTGTGGGTCCTGAAAACCGCTTTTCCCCCCTCCATGGAACATGGCACCCGCTACATAGGGTTTTTCCGCATTTCCCCCTTCAAATGCTACTAGCACTTCTTCTCCTATTTCGGGTAACATATGAAATCCTTTGCCTCCACCGCTATGGCCACTTACCAGCCTAATCCAGGGAGTGCTTCCATTAAAAGGAGCTTGCCAGGGAAATTGTACACGAACACGAGCTAACCCCTCTGGGTCATTGTTATCTACAATTTGCCCGCTATGTGTTTCACAAAGTGGCACCGCATTTTCATCAAAATAGGGAGGCACCTCTGCATCTGCAGGTAAAGCTTCAAAATGGTTGCTATAGTTCCCGCTTTCATCACATTGATGAACGATTCCAGTCACCCTATAACTTCCATAATCATCCTCCTCTTCCACATTCTTTAAATTTATCCCCTTTACCTTCACCTCATCTCCCACATTTATACCGGGATGCTCAGATTCCCCGGTTACCAGAAGCAGGTTTAAACGTTTCTTTTTTTGCAATTTTGCAATCTCCGAAAGTTCTATTTCTCCACTTTCCTCCATAAGGGAATGGTTGTAAAGTGCGCTGGGCATTTTAGAAAATGTCTTCTCTGAAGCTTCGATCGCATGACTTACAAAAGGATTTTTGCTTTGTTCGGCAAACTGGGTAGAGGAAGCAACATGTACTTTGCTTTGAACGGCATCATATGCCATATACTGAAATTGCTGGGGCTCAAGATTAAGAGAGAAGTTAAAATCATGGAGATTTCGGTTATACTCTAATTCAAAACTATTCTTATTCGCTTTACCAAAATTGATTTGCTTCCCGTCGTAGTAAAACCACTCCCCATATCGGCGTGCCAAACGTTTTAAGAAATTAAAATCTGTTTCTTTATATTGTACGGTGTAGGGTATGGCCCTTTGATAAACCGGAGCAATATTTAAAGAAAAAAGATCTTGAGGGTATTCCTTAGTCGCCTCCGAGATAATATCAGGTAGGGGCTTATTTTCAAAACTTTGAGAATCCTCACCATGCTCTAACAGACGCGTAGGACTAGAACCTTTAATCAATAAATCTCCATAATAACCACCATGTTTATGTAAACTAACGTTCAGGACAATGCCATGAAACATATTAGAAGCTTTTTCTGCACTATCGTTAGTGATTACCTCAAAATGAATACTAATTTTTTGTCCAATGAAAGTCTTCGCTTTATCAATGAGCGCTCCTCCTTCACCTTCTACTGCCACTGCTGGACATTTGATTGTAAAGTTGTGATGATCCGCCAAAGCTTGGGTTAACTCCAAACTAAAATTGACATCTTTCAGGACCTTTTGTCCAGCTATTTCTATCGTTGGATATACAATAGTTGCCATCGGAATAATATTGTGGTTTAAGTTAAAAATAATTCAACTTATCAGTAGAGCACGAATGGATATCACAGCATCAATATGGAAAGATTCAGCCTGGTAAATCCTTCCTCAAAAAGGCATTGTTGCTCACAATGGCTCCACCTATAAATCAATATTTTTTTAAATGTTATTCTTGAAGGCTCAAATTGGAATTATAAGTTTAATAGCCATTTCTTCCTCCTTTCGTAAAAACATATTTAGAAAATAAAACCCTTTATTCACTCCCCCATCGGTTCTCAAACTTCACCTCATTGAGGTTTAACTTTTTCGCAGCAAGCGTTATTTCAATCTGCAAAGGAGTAGTGTTATTGGCATTAAAATGTTCTGTAAATTTGATGCAGTAGGCTTTTTCAAATTTTAATTCCTGTAATTTACCTAAGGAATCTCTACGGTAAAAGATGATAGAGCCATCCTTGGTTTGATTGTGAGAAACCGTCCATTGCCAAAAATCAGTATTACCGGTGGATTCTATTAATAG
>NZ_SMMB01000676.1 GCF_009711365.1 Xanthovirga aplysinae
TCAAATCAATGAAAATGGGGTATGCGACCATCAAAGGCTTTGGTACTTTCCGCATGTTTCGAAAGCATCAATTTGATAAAGGGTGTCAATTCTCTGAAAATTTGAAAGATAGATTGAAGGGAGAAATCCGTTAAATTGAAAGGCAATTCAACCTGTACTCCTAACTTAATTTTTAGAGAGCAGAGTCTTAAAAGGAAAAATATTGGCCTTCTTGAATCTTTGCAACAGATCCCTAAAAGGCTGGTTATTTAACCCATCCTATAAATAAAAAGGTAGATTGATGGTTGTAGAAAAAACTCTATAATTAAGTTAACAACTTAAAATATATCATCTGCTTCCTACTGAATAATTTTCCAAAATCAAGGGTCTAAAAACAATTTATTTTTTTTGATTAAAAAGAAACCTTTTAAAATATAAACTGTTATTCTTTATATAATTTAATTGAATAATATATCATCGGGAATGGGGTATATGGTTAAAGCCCTCTCAAAAGGCAGGAGTAATTTAGTTTATTATAAAACGGACAAATAGTATTTTGCGCCTTCCAAGATTTAATTCTACCCAGAATAGATTATATACTAACGTAAAATAATTTTTAACTTCAATAAAAATTGAATAAAATGGGTTTTAGTTATCATAATAATGATGTGAGCATCCTCAATAGAGGGTTGGGCATTAGTGGACATTTGCAAAGGACAGGTTCTGCAGTTACTCCAGGACAGGACCCTAATAATAATTTGGGAGCGCCTGTCTTTGAGATTAATGCTAGTAGTAATTTAAGATTCGTAGTAGGTCGTCATGGCTCATCTGGCCCTGCAACCTATTTTAACCAATTGTGCCCGGCAAGCAAGAATACCTTTGGCCATACGGCAGGTGACTTAAATTTCGCTGTTAGGGGTGATTTATACCTAACCCTCGCTATAGATGTAACAGATGATATGGTGGAGATCGTTATTCCAGATATATGCCTGGCTCAGGGACACTCAGGAACCAGTAACAATTGGTGGTTCGGTGCGGTAAATGGCGAATACCTCGGTAATAATGAGGTGAGATGCAAAGGAACCATCACCGACGATGATAATAATATTGTTGAAGCTACTTTTCTACGAGGTGGTAACCCTGTCAATCAAGTCAATATAACTACAGCAAGAAAAATACCATTATCCTAGATGAAAATCTGAGCCCTAAAGGGAGCTTCAATAAAAAAGAATTTACAGGACCTCCTACGATAAGAACCGGATAGAGAATCCATATAGGGTTAGCTGTAATTAGCAATTTTCCGGCTCATTTCTTTGGAAAGGTTCAAGTAATCTTCTGCTCCCTTACACTTTGGGTTATAGTCAAAAAGATCCTTTTCACTAGCCTGAACCCCCGGTAAACTAATGTTATTTCTAATAATTGAAATATATTAATATCAGGCATGTTATCTACAACATGCTAAATAGCCGTTTTGGGTAGTCTTTGATTGGTTAGGGTAAAAAGAGTTCCTTCTATACTCATATTTGTATTAACATCGATCCTTAGTTCATCAATTTTATAAAGCAATTTATTTAAGTCCCTTATAGAAGGTATTTCAGGCTGAAGAGTAGTTAAACAACTATCAGAATCCAACAGAGCGCAAGAAGTAATAATATTTAGTGAAGACGGGCATTCAATCAGAATATAATCATATTCATTTTTAATAGGCACTATAGACCTTCTTAATCGGTTAAAACCCGTTAATGTATTCGTTAAATACCTTTCAACCTCAATCATCTTTGAATTTGAAAAAGATAAAATTAATTTCTTCGTGATTATAATGTATTAAGTTTCCCTGACTGAATTAAGATATCGACCACTTGTGATTTCGGATGATATACGCCAAAGGATTGCGATAAATTTCCCTGAGAATCCATATCGATTAGTAGCACTCTATTAGTAAAGGGTAAAGTTTTACCCAGGTTGATCGCTGTTCTTGTTTTCCCTACTCCACCTTTATGATTAAAAATAGATATAATTCGGCAGTAATTTATTTGAACTTATTGGATGAGCTGGTTTTTAGCCGTATTTTATCAAAACTGGAACTTAGCAATTAATATGCTATTCATTTAATTTTCTTACTCCCCTGGTAATTTTTCCCAATAGGCCTGTACTTATTTTAGCTATTTTTTCCAGAGACTTTACAGCTAAGGCTGGATTACTTTTTAAAAAGTTTATGACTTGATTATTGGTCATTATCATCCAAATTAGAATTATCAACAGATAAAAAGCTCTCCTCTTATCATAAGAAAATATCCTAAAAATAAACCTATATGCCTATTCTAAAATCATGAATAATCAAAAATTGATAATTAAACCTTCGACTATATTACCAATATAAATAATACTAAATATCAAATAATAAGTAACTTTTTTTGTAAAAAAGCTATTTATATAATTTTAAAAAACTTTTTCCACAAAACACAATAAAAATTAAATTCAAATTTATTAAAAAAATAATCATGTAAATAATTGATAAGTAAGAAACATCGATTATGTCTGTTTATTTAGAAATTTATTTTATTCTAACTATAAGAAAATAAGCGTTTAATTACAATAACCTTCATCAATATAATTTCTTCAATTCTGCCATAGCCTTCATATTTAAGACAGGTTTAAATCCTTTAATTCTTTTTTGGTAGTGTTACAAATGTGCACCTTTGAACTCTAGATTATACTTCCTAAAGAAGTATTGTAAAGCTCCTTTATGATTCTCTTCACTCTTTGAAAAAGAAAGCGGTTTTCTTACCAGTTTAGACACTCTTTATCTAATTATATTATTGAGTCTTTCTAAGTAACTGGTTTCTTTTTTTGCTTTGAATAATGGTGTCTATCAGTAGTGAATACTCCTTTGGAGGAGTCCCAATCATCAAAATAGAAATAGCCTTTCTTTTGAATAAATTGGGGAATTCTTTTAAAATTTTTTGATATCATTTCTCCCTTTTCCTTTAAAAGCCTCATCAAAATTATGTTAGCCTGTGATAGAAAATGCAAAGAATAAGAACTCTCAGATCGAAAGTAAATATTTGTAACTGAAAGGTGCATCAGAGCCACAAAGGGAGCCCAGCGTCCAATATTAATTTCGTCTGAAGTCAAAGACTTCGTACATACTAACCATAAGTTAGCACCATTCTCAGTCGTCACTCGTCCCCTTTGGCCTTAGGTTATGACAATCTCAAATTTAGCCTACTTCTCAA
>NZ_SMMB01000977.1 GCF_009711365.1 Xanthovirga aplysinae
TTTGTTTTGTGTAAAAACTCTTCATACATATTATTATTGGTTTCCTAATAATTTAGGACACTATATGTTGTATTTAAAATATTTGAGGCGAAAAATTAACAGATTTTCAAAAAATATTAATTAATACCAATCTCTCATAGAAATATTCCAAAATGGAAATGAGATTGGTGAACTATTTAGTGTAAGTATTTAATTATCATGAGGATAAGGGATTGTTGAGTCACTATTTATGTCAAAACTGCTATTTAAACGAATACATTACTGCAAACAAGGCACCATCAAATCCAGTTAAAAAATAGAGACCCTCTAATGTCATCTAATGATGAGTTGTCACCAAGCCAAAAGAAAGTTCTAACATTGACTCTGTTCTATGGCCAATAAATACTATAAGGATCTATTTAAAGAGTATAAAGAAAAAAAGAAAAGGATTGGTGAAAGTATTGATTTTATCACCTTCCTGGATAGAATAAAAAAAGAAAGGGAATCTACTCAATTAGCCCATAAAAGACTTTTTAACATTATTACCTCTAAGGGTTCCTTCAATTTAGATACAGAAAATGATGTTCGGCTGAAAAGAATTTTTGGGAACCGTAAAATAAAAAGTTACAACTTTTTTAATAAAGGCTTTTTTGGAATTGAAGAAGTTTTGCAAAAGATCGTGAGATATTTTCATTCTGCTGCCTTAAAAGGAGAAGAAAGTCGGCAAGTATTATTTTTAGTAGGACCTGTAGGGGCAGGAAAATCTTCTATCATTGAAGCTCTAAAAGAAGGTCTGGAGAATAGTTCTCCCACCTATTATATTGAGGGATGTCCTATGCATGAAAATCCTCTTCATCTAATACCTAATCATCTTCGAAAAGAAATCGGCAAACGTCTAGGTGTGGAAATTGAGGGAGGACTGTGCCCAATTTGTCGTTATAGGCTTAATGAGGAGTTTCAAGGTGATTTTGAAAAATTCTCCATCTCCAGTTTTCAGTTTAGCGCCAAAGAAAGAAGAGGTATTGGGGTGGTTCCTCCCGTTGACCCCAATAATCAAGATACTTCCGTTTTGATAGGTTCTGAAGATATTTCAAAATTAGATAAATATTCAGAGGATGATCCACGGGTTTTGTCCTTAAACGGAGCATTCAATGTGGGAAACCGAGGTGTTGTGGAATTTATTGAGGTCTTTAAAAATGAAGTAGAATATTTACACGCAATGCTCACTGCTACACAGGAAAAGTTGATTCCCTCCCCAGGGAAACACTCTATGATCTATTTTGATGGAGTCATTTTGGCTCACTCCAATGAAGCAGAATGGAATAAGTTTAAGGCTGATCATACTAATGAGGCTATTCTTGACCGCATTGTGAAAATTGAAGTGCCTTACGTATTACGGCTTTCAGAAGAAATTCGCATTTATCAGAAGATGATTGAATTATCGGACTTTGATGCACACATTGCGCCACATACATTGGAGATCGCTTCCATGTTTGCCATTTTAAGTCGTTTGAGGCCAACAGTAAAATGCGATTTGTTGACAAAGTTAAAGCTGTATAATGGGGATGAGGTATTGGAAAAAGGACAAACAAAGCATATTAATGTACAGGAACTAAAAGAGGAATTTCCGGAGGAAGGAATGAGTGGTATTTCCACCCGTTTTATAATGAAGGCTTTGGATGATGCACTTTCTGACAGCGAGTTTAACAGTATTACCCCAGTATCCGTCCTAGATGCCTTACAAAACAAACTAAAAGAGGAGCCTCTTACAGAAGATGTCAAAGTAACATATATGGATATTTTGAAAGATATCCTTTACAAGGAATACCTGAAAATGTTGGAAAAGGACATCACTAGGGCTTTTGTTCATGCCTATGAGGAGCAGGCTGAATCTTTGTTCCAAAACTATCTAGATCATGTAGAAGCCTATGTGCTTAAACAAAAAGTAGTGGGAAAGGGAACCAAAGATGAAATGGAACCTGATGTGAAATTCTTAAGCTCTATAGAAGAACAAATAGGCATTACCAGCACCTCCGCAGATGGTTTTAGACAAGATGTGATGAGCTATATGTCTCATATCTTGAGAAGAAAGGGTGCTCTTAATTACCAGGTGTATGAACCATTAAAAGAAGCCATTGAGAAAAAACTAATGGCTTCTGTTAAGGATATTACACGGATAATTTTGAAGGCAAAAAGTAGAGACCCAAAACAAAAGCAAAAATATGAGGCCATGATGAAGTCAATGATACAAAATGGCTATAATGAACAAAGTTGCGAAGAAGTACTCACTTTTGCCTCAAATCACCTGTGGAAGGACTAAAATCATTTTAGATTTATCTTTAATAAATACTTAAACTGAATTATTGTAAATATCATACAATTAGATATTTATGCATATTTATTACTATAATTTTATAAAAAGTAATTCCTAACAAAAAAAATCTCCTTTGGCTATTTTCCGTGATTTCAGTAAGCAAAAGAGGGACAGATCGGTCGGAGACAGAAGCCGGCACCGTGAATTGGTCCGAAATAGCATTCGGAAAGGCATTGCGGATATTATTGCGGAAGAGTCTATTATAGGACAAAGTCGACACAAGAAAATTAAAGTTCCTATTAAAGCCTTAAAAGAATATAGTTTCATCTTTGGAAGAAATACCAAAGGGGTAGCACAGGGAAGTGGGCAAGAACAGAAAGGACAAATTCTTCAAAAGAATGCCCCCCAGAATCCTGAAGGAAAAGAAAGAGCAGGCAGTCAACCCGGTGTGGACATTTATGAAACTGAAATTACGGTTGAAGAAGTAATCAACATCATGTTTGAAGACTTGGAACTTCCTAAACTGGAGCGGAAAAAATTATTGGAAACTGAGGCAGAGAGTCTTAAACGCTTACTAGGGTACAAAAAGAAGGGGATCAGGAGCCGACTATCAAAAAAGAAATCTCTCATAAACCGGATAAAAAGGAAAAAAGCTAGCCGTAAGGAGTTAAAAGAAGAGGAAAGTTTTCCTTTCCATCTGGATGATTTGGTTTATCATAGAACGGTAATTGAAATAACCCGCCACTCAAATGCAGTTGTTTTTTGTATAATGGATGTAAGTGGTTCCATGGATACCGTAAAAAAATATCTGGCTCGAAGCTTCTATTTTTTACTGTATCAATTCTTAAAAAGTAGATACAGGAATACTGATATTGTTTTTTTAGCTCATCATACGGAAGCAAAGGAGGTCAACGAGGATGATTTTTTTCATAAGGTAGAGTCGGGTGGAACTTACATCTCTTCAGGCTATAAAAAGGCATTGGAAATCATTGAGCAGCGTTACGACCCTGTATTATGGAACATTTATGCCTTTCATTGTAGTGATGGGGATAATTTTGAAAGTGATATAAAACCGGCCATTGAATACGCTGAAAAATTGGCAGGTGTTTGTAACCTCTTTGGATATGGGGAAATCAAACCGATAAGCAGCTTCTCTTGGTCATCCATGCTTAATCAATTTCGTCAATTAGGACTAGAAAACTTTATTTGTTTAAAAATTAGAAAGAAGGAAGATGTGTGGCCAGCTTTCAAGAAATTTCTGACCCTCGATAAATCCCTTATTTCGGAAGAAGACTAAAATAATGGTTGAAATGCGTTCCTGGACCATACAAAATTTACTAGAATGGAATGAAAGAATTGAGGAAAAAGCGAGAGAGCTAGGGCTTGACTTTTATAAGCAAGAATTCGAGATCTGTGATTATCATGACATGCTCGGCTACCAATCTTACATGGGCATGCCAGCCAGATATCCTCATTGGAGTTTTGGAAAAGCCTTTGAAAGATTGAAAACTCTTTACCAACATGGACTTAGTGGCTTGTCTTATGAAATGGTAATAAATACTGATCCCTGCTTAGCCTATTTAATGATCGATAATCCTCTTCCCTTGCAAATTTTGACCATGGCGCATGTTTATGGGCATAATGATTTTTTTAAAAACAACATTCATTTTTCCCAAAGTAGGGCCGACTTGGCCCTGGAAATGTTTAAACGACATGCTGATAGAATCAGAGCCTACATAGAAGACCCAGGGATTGGTTATATAAGAGTGGAGCGAATATTAGATGCCGCTCATGCAATTAGTATGCAATGTGATAGAAATATTTTGCAAAAATTCCCTCCATTAAAAGCCAAAGAAAAAGCCGGAGCAGGATTGGGGGAAACGCATGGAGACCAATGGGCACATCTAAAGAAAAAAAAGGCTTACAAAGCCAAATCCGAAGTATTATTAGAAAAAGAACTGTTGCTTTATATAAGGGATCACCAACCTCTCCTGGAAGATTGGGAAAAAGATTTATTGACCATTGTGTGGGAAGAAAATCGCTATTTTTTACCTCAAATGGAAACGAAAATCATGAATGAAGGATGGGCTACTTTTTGGCATTATACTATCCTAAATCAATTGGATTTGGACCATTCCTTATATTTTGATTTTATTCGATCTCATAATCAGGTCATTAGACCCCATTTGGGAGGAATCAACCCATACCATATAGGCTATACCATCTTCTCAAAATTGGCAGGAAGTGATGGACATAGCATAGATTATGAGTTAGATAAAAAAATATTCGAAGTGCGAACTATTGATCGTGATAATTCATTTCTTCGACGATTTTTGACAGAAGAATTAGCTCGCCAACTGAATTTATTTGAGTTTCAAGTAAACCCTGAAAATGTAAAAATAACAGAAATATCAGATCGGGAAGGTTGGCACCAAGTGAAGGAAACCTTGATCGCCAATATTGGTACAAATGCTTTCCCCCAAGTGGTGGTAGAGCACAAAGAAAATTCTGACAATGTATTGCAATTAGTTCATTTGTTTGACGGTAGAGAATTACAAATGAAATATTTAGAAGAAACCTTAAAATATGTAAATACCCTGTGGGGAAACCCAGTAAAAATACGAACCTTATTAGAAGGGAAAAACATCGTTTGCGAATGCGAAGAAGGAAAATTTCGCATCATCCCTGATTAATAAATTGGGAGAGGGCCTAGGATTCTTTTCTGAATTTTTCAAGACTTTTCTCTCCTCAAAATTTCCAATTTAGTCCATATTCTTAATGATTTATTATAAAATGCTTAGAATTTCTCCCTCAATCCTTCTCCTATTTAAAGATGCAATTAATTCCTTTGAACAAGTCAGGGAAAAAACGCAGAAGTTGGAATTGGACTTTATGCAGTTTCTTCGCAACTCAACCTTTATTTTTTTAGGGGTTTTAGTTGCAGGGTTTGGTTTAAAAAGCTTTCTGATTCCCACTCAATTTATAGATGGGGGAATTACGGGGATTGCTTTAATTTTCGAAGAAGTAACCGATTTTCCCATGCCCATTTTATTAATCCTATTCAATTTACCTTTTGTTATCCTGGCCTATTCTAACATTGGAAAATCCTTTGCCCTAAAAAGTATACTAGGTATTGGTCTATTAGCCCTTTTTATCCATGTTCTACCTTATCCCATTATTACACACGATAAGGTATTGATTCCTACCTTCGGTGGATTTTTCATTGGTTTGGGTATTGGTTTAGCCATAAGGGGAGGGGCTGTATTGGACGGTACTGAAGTCCTTGCCGTCTTTGTTAGCAAAAAGGTCAACCTGAGCATAGGAGACGTTGTACTATTATTCAATATTATTATTTTCTCAGCCGGAGCCTATTTTTTATCAATAGAGATCGCGCTTTATGCTATACTCACTTATTTGATAGCTTCCAAAACAATAGATTTCGTAATCGATGGGGTAGAGGAATACATTGGGGTAACCATTATCTCCAAGCAAAGCGAAGCATTAAGGCTTTGCATCATTGAAAAATTGGGAAGGGGATGCACCATCTATGATGGCAAAAATGGCTATGCCCCAAAGGGGAAGGTTCTAAAGGAAGTGGAAATAATTTACACGGTCATTACCCGTTTGGAACTTTCAAAGTTGCAGTCAGAAATTAATAAAATTGATCCTGGAGCATTTGTTATCATGAATTCAATTAAAGACACAAAAGGAGGAATGATCAAGAAAAGACCTTTCCATAAATAATTTTTGATGGAGTTAGGACTTTTAAAGCCTGGTATGGGTCAGGCCTACTATGATATCTTTATTCCAATAATTCTGTAAAA
>NZ_SMMB01001020.1 GCF_009711365.1 Xanthovirga aplysinae
AATAGGTAAAAAATAAGCTAATCATCCTCTTACCACAAAATAAATTTTTTAAAATATCACCAGGTATAAATAAATCTCCTACCTTCCATTAAACAAAGAGGCTTTACACTTTGAAAAACTTTCAATGTCTAAATTTAATTGACACCTCCCTCCTATCAGGCTTCAACTGGAAAATCCATAAGTCATAAAAACACATTAGTTCAACTTAAAAGAGGAAAGAACTTTAATTCCATACATCAAGTCTTCCTTAAAAACCCCACCTCATAACCCACTGACGTTCAGAATATACAATTCACCAATACAACTTTCACCTCTGTTGAAATCTTAAAATCCATGCTGGGCAACCTTTTATTAAGAATGATAAGCTTTCATTCTTGCCATTTCTTTAAATATAATCAAGGACAACCTAAAACCAGTCCCTTCTTCCCTAGAGTGAAAGAGACTGCCACAAGAAATGAAGGCCCCAACATAATGAGAAAGAGAGGGTTAACAACAAGTAGCAGGGAGGGCGCCATCAGGAGAGTAAAACGGTCAACCACAAGTAAATAAGGTCCTTACCTGCACAAGAATGAGTGGAGACAACCAATTATAATATTAAAAAATAACCCTTTTTCCATAGGCAATCACCTCCCGTTTGGTTCAACTAGGCATTCAAGCCCGAAACTTCCGACAACTTGAATGCCTAATTATTAGGCTTTGTTTTGATATTTCTTAATTACTGTATCATCCCATACCTGTACCTCAATATATCTATCAAATTTCAGTTCTTCCTCTGACTGCCATTTATTTTCAGATGGAAGCCCATATTCATTTATTACCTTTCCTATCTCATTTAATAAATATACTTGACCATTAAAATCTTTTCTGTAGGTAGCAAGTTTAGGCTCATCATAAAATTGAAATGAAACCATACTATCAGGATACGTGAAACTAATATGCTCAGCTTTTAAAGCTGATAGAGGTATTTTTACAACCCCAGGGTTCACATACCAGGATTTTGCCCATTCGCATTCGCCAAGTGTAAAATAAAATGGATCGTTTCTATTAGGTTTTCCTCCTTTAGCTATAAACTGTTCTTTCAACCTCTCTTCCAAGGCAAATCTTAACTCAATGTAATTAGGAGGCCTCTTACTGTTCAACCCATCTGAAATCTGATTTTGAATATCAATCGCCTTTTCTAATCCAAATTCAGTGATATTTCGAAATGGTCCTTTTTCAACTTCGAAATAGTGAAACAAATACTTTGGGATCGTCATTTAGTTTGTAACTAATAATGTTTAATGGTTTATATAAAAAGCGTCGCTGTTAGAACCATAGCTGCTAAACATTCTCATTTGATGGTGGCAGTTTTTTAATTTTTTATGATTACTTTCTCAATTTTTGTGTCAAAAATCAATATTCCTTCATTTGTATTATCTAATTGTCCTATCTGATCCCCTTTTTTATTCCAAATTGATGATTTCCCCACACTTTCAAAATTATCACAATAGCCCACACAATTTGACATAAAAACTGGCATTGCATATTTTTTGGCAATACTCGGAAAATGTTTCCTGGCTTTCTCAAAACCATGTTGAGGTTTGGCTACACTTGCAATGTAAACTTCCGCTCCAAGTGCATTTGCTTCTTCTGAATGATTAATTTGTAAACTTTCGTAACATATGGCAAGCGCAATCTTTTTGTTTTTAATGGATAGGATAAGTTGGCCATTTCCATTTACAAAATATGGCAATTCATCTGAATGCATTTGTTGCTTGGAATAGGTCTGTCGAGGCTTATTTTTTTGGAAAACAATCATACTTATCAGCACCCCAGCATAAGAGTTGGTAGGAATTCCAAGCCCAATTGTAACGTCATTTTCATCACTCAATTTTTGAAAATCATCAAACCTTGAATCATCTTGGTTGGTTGCCAAATCTTTTGCAAGTTCAGGTTCATACCCAGTTAAAGAAAGTTCGGGAAAAAAAATAGCATCTGTCTTCATTGAAAGGGCCATATCAATTAATTTTTTATGGCTGACAATATTAGCCGCAATGTCTCCTTTAATGGGCTTGGTCTGTGCTATTGCTATTTTCATTTCCAAATCTTTCTTTTAATCTCCATTACTGTTTTTTTTAAAGGCCAGTTTATACGGCAACTAAATTTATTAGCTTTATTTTCCTTCTTCACTCAATGAAATCTTCAAAGTTCTCTTTAAAGTATTGTCAATTACATACCTACCTCGCCTTCATTTTCATTTTTATACTTCTCAAACCAAGCTAAAATACTTGCTATTTTGGCTATCAAATTACTGGGTCTGTTGGCAATACCATGTGAAGCTCCTGGAATTCTTACCATTGCCGTTTCAACATTTTCTAATTTTAAGGCAGCATAAAATTGTTCAGATTCCGCAATAGGTGTTCTAAAGTCTTCTTCACCCGTTAATAGCATTGTAGGCGTCTTCACATTCCCAACATAAGATAAAGGTGAACGTTTTAAATAATTAGTGGGATCTTCCCATGGTTTATTAGGAAACCAGTATTTTGAAAAGAATGAGGGGGCATCAGCATATAACACAAAGCTGTACCAATTGATAACTGGTTTGGCCACAACAGCTGCTTTAAACCGGTTGGTCTTTCCTACTATCCAAGCAGTAAGTACACCCCCACCGCTACCCCCGGTTACAAAGAGATTTTTTTCATCAACAAATCCTTTTTTAATTACCGCATCTACACCAGACATGAGATCATCATAATCGTGATTGGGATAATCATGATGTATTAAGTTTCCAAACTCTTCTCCATAACCAGAACTACCTCTAGGGTTTGCATAAAGTACTACATAACCAGCCGCAGCAAATGCTTGTAATTCAAATGAATACACAGATCCGTAACTAGCAAAAGGCCCTCCATGGATTTCCAGAATCATTGGATATTTTTTACTAGGATCGAAATTTGGAGGTGTTACCACCCATCCTTGAATTTTACGCTGATCATAAGAAGATTCCCACCATATTTCTTCGACATTGGCTAAATTTCTAAAGGAAAATAGATCATCATTCAATGCTGTTAATCGTCGACTTTTCTTAGAATCTGAAACACCCAAATCTGCTGGGTGATTCGTTCCTCCCAAGGTAAAGGCAAATCTATTATTATTCGATAATGAAAAACTTGCCGCATTATAGGGTCTTCCAAGGGATAACCCTCCAAGGTTTTCCGTTATTACAGAAACTTTACCAGATAAAGAAATGAAAGCCAACTTTGTGTCTCCTTTATCATCATATTGAAAATAAAGTCCTTTACCGTCACTAGCCCATGCTATATTTTGAATATCTCTGTCAAAACCTTTAGAAATCAAAATTGAATTATTACCGTCGATATCCATAACATTTAAACGCTTTATCTGATAACCTTTGTGCTTATCATCAAAACCTAAATAGGCAATCTTTTTGCCATTAGGTGACAAAACAGGATCAAAATCAGGACCATATCGTTTTGTTAAAGCTTTTATGCTGCCATCATTAACAGCTAATTGGTAAATTTCGTCATCCAATGGCGTCAACTCTTCTTCTTTATGATAATTTGCACTAAAATAAAGGTGTTGGTTATCAATAGACCATATAGGGGCATCATGATCAAATTCAGTAAATGTTAATTGTCTGGGTGTTCCTCCCTCAATAGGCAAAGTAAATAGTTGCATATTTCCACTTTCCAGATACCCTTGGCCATCCCCACGATAATTCATGTCAGTTATATAGGTGGGAGGAGTATTCCATTTTGCACCTTCCGGTTTTTCAGGCATTTTAACAATGGATCCTTGCTTTTTAGGAACAAACATATTAAAAGCTACAAATTTATCATCATAAGACCAGGACACAGCTTCCGGTGTTTTTGATGTATTTGTTAATGGGACGATTTCCTTAGTATCCATCCACATCATGTATAGCTTCATTTTCTCATCAGCCATATTCGATTTAAAAATGATTTTTTTTCCATCATGGGACCATCTTGGATAAAAATCATTTTGATTTCCCGTGGTTAGCGGGCGGTTATTCGACCCATCAAAATTCACTATCCAAAGATTTGAATGGTTTTGGTCAGTCATAACATCTTTAAAGTTTCTGACATAAATAACTTTGGAGCCATCAGGTGAAATTTGTGGGTCAGAAACAAACTCCATATTAAAAATATCGATAAGTTGTAAGTTGGATTGTACCTGACCATAACTTAAGGGTGTTATAGCAAATAAGAGTACTAATGTTTTTAGTAAAGATTTCATCATAGTATACTTTAAAGTAATTATTTTACCACCTACACATTTCGTTATGCTTAAATAAAGGATAACGGAAGTCTGTCCCAAAATTCCAGCTAAAAATAAGCAATTTGCAGGGATTAGTTTTAAGAAATGTAGAAAAATAAATAAAGTCTGGAATTTGCATTTTTTGACAAAAAAACCTCCCATTTATTTTTAAAATGTCATCAATTTCAATTTTAATTTATACTAATGGGAACAGTAAAAGAACTGGAAGAGATAGAATTCCCTAAGACTATCAGGCTCCTTTTCCTAATTAAAATAAAAAAAGGAGGTATTTAGACTGTCTAACGGTGTGGATACGATTAAAGCCGGAGAATGAGCTGTGATTTTACCCAACAGCTCAAATTTAATTTATTCTACAGGGATTACCGACCAAGAAACTCCACCGCATTTAATGAAAAACTGAGCTGGCAACTTTCTTTTTCTTATTAACAATCAAATAAGCAATAATAATATTTGGAACCCAACTTAACCAAGCAACTATCCTATATGCATAAATAAATTCACCCATCATGTTTGTTAAAATTGGAAGCCAAATCCTTAATGTTACTGCTGCAAAACAAGCAGCATAGCTAAAAATCATTAAATTTTTGTGTAATTCAATATCCCCCCTCTTAACGGCTTTTAAGCTTAAAATAGTGGTTAATAACCAGATAATTCCCAATGTAAAAAAACCAAGAATGCAGATAACACCACCAGTGGCATATAGGGCAATTAAAAGCCCACAAACTCCACTTATTAAAACAGAAATAACATAAATTCTTCCAATGTTTCTATGTATTTCAATTTTATTTTTTCTCAATTTACTACTAAACTGTAGCCATCCAATCAATAGGGCAAGCCCTCCGAAAACTATATGACCATAAAATGAAATATTCCATAAATAATTACTAAGAAGTTCTTCTGATTTGGATCCTAATAATCCAAATTGTCTGTCTATCAGAAAATAGATAATAGGATATATTCCAACAAGTGAGGATAAAACCGCGATGATAACCCAAGAAGCTTTTTTCATTTTTTGATTTTCTATTTCATTATATAGATAAAAATAATTCCAAAATATAATAGTGTTTTCAGGTTGTTACCAACTTTTAGTATAACAAGCCTTTCCTTCCCAATAGACGGCTACAATTTGTTATAAATAATTAAAAGCTTGTTGCTTAATTTTATCCCTATACAGCAATGATCCTAGCCCCAAAGCAAAGACTATACAGCTTAACAACATATAATCCCCATTCTGTAAAACAAAATAGGATATGCCTATCATAGGTGCCGCCAAAATCACCATTAATGAACTTAATGGATTTGTTTTTATAAAATTAAATGCATGAATTGATAGGCCTACAAATAACATTGAGGGACCTATGTAAATAAAAGGGTATACAATAGAAGGTGTATTACTTAAATGCAATTTCAACTCGGAAGTAAGAGTCGGATTATTATCTAAGCTCCAAAAGATAAAATCAATAGTACATAAACCAATATGACCAATAACCCCAATTCCAGTTACGAGCGAACCAGTTTTACGAATCTTATTTTTGGGAAATACCAAATTAAAAAACAATAATAAAGCTGCTCCAATTAAATTAAACCAGTGCGCAAAATCAATGGGTCTACTAATATATAAATTGCTATTAGAAAACATGATGTAACTAATCACGAATAGTACTAATCCTATTGTGCATATTTTTTTCATTTTCATTCTTTTTTTATAAACTAAATTGATTGGTGATTGGTACATGAAACCTGACTCCCTAAAGGATTGCCAAATTTCATATAGGATGTTAATGGCTTTTATTTTTTATTCCATTGCAATATCATTTCCGTTACAAATAAGGGTATTACCCAAGAAACCCAGCCTACTGTGGGTGCTCTTTCAATAAAATTCCCCAATCCAACTATAAAAGGTAAATCGACTAACCAGCGAAATGATACGAAGGCGAATGTCACAACGTAACTTCTAACCATCCATTCCTTATGACTTAGAACCCATCCTTTTCTTATTGCTCTATAGGCCATAATTGCAGTACAGAACCAAGCAACCCCTAAACTTTGAAGGGATAAGGCCCAGGTCCAATGTACCGCTACAGCACTAGTCCAAGCCAAGTAAGTAGAACTCAAGGAGCCAACTATAATCGAAATTAGATAGATACGCCCAAACCACCTATGGGTTGACATATACCTTGTTCTGAAAAATTTCCAAAATTGAAATGGGCCAATGAGTAAAGCTAGCATCCCTCCGATCACATGACCAATTAGCCACCATTTAATATGCCAGAACCTTCCTAACACATCCTTCTTTAAGCTTAAATATTTTACTTCCCCAGAAATAAATTCTAAAGAAATTAAA
>NZ_SMMB01000325.1 GCF_009711365.1 Xanthovirga aplysinae
CACTCAATCTGGTACTTTAAACTCCATGGTGACCATGCAAACCAACGACGCTTCGGGAATGGGTCATTCCAATAACTTTGAGGATGTCACTCAATCTGGTACTTTCAATTCCTTGGTAACCATGCAGTTCAACGGCGCCTCCCCATTAGGTGGTAGTTCCAATAACATAAATAATATCAATCAATTTGGTTCTGTTAACTTTTTGAGGATAATCCAGAATAATGACACTGAAGAGGATGGATTGTCTAATAATGTAACCAATTTCACGCAAAGTGGTACTTTGGCAGTGGCATCAATCGAGCAGACCATTACCGAAAATGGTGAGGCCAATAATACGGTAAGTGGATCTCAAAGTGGCCCTAGCCTGCTTCTTGTAAGACAGGTGCAAAATGGTGGAGCCCCGAACATGGATAATAATGCAACAATTATGCAGGTGGGGGGTATTACAATAGTTGATCAGGAAAATGGAGTTCCACCTTTTCCGCTTAATGCCAGGGCGGCCGCTATAGGCAATACCATAGAAAATGTAAGACAAATTGGTCCGGGTAGTAGAACAAATAATTTTCTATCCATTACCCAACGAAACGGCGGAAATATAGTACGTAATTTGCGCCAAATGGGATTAAAAAACAGGGCGGAAATCACTCAAATAGGAGGGGCAGTTGTCAATGTAGTGGATGAACTCCGACAATTTGGTGCCCACAACGAACTAGAATTAATTCAAGACAATGCATTTGGTCAAGAAAACTGGGCTTCGATCAATCAGCAGGGAGATAGACACCAACTGGAAATAAACATGGAAGGCCGGGGCCATAACGTAGATATAAGGCAAACCGGTAAAAACAAAAAAATGAAGGTTACCTTAACCGGGTTTGATCAAAGCATTATTATCAGGCAATAATAATACTTTAAAAAAATAGTAGTCCAAATTCTATAAAAATAATCATTATTTAGTATATTTCCTCCATGTAATTATATAATATTCACCCTTCTTTTAACCAAAAATATCTTTATCATGAAAAAGAAAAAACTAAACTTAGGCCAAATTAAACTAGAAAGCTTTGTAACATCTTTAGAAGACAAAAAAGCTGAAACAGCTAAGGGAGGACATCAAACTCACGATAG
>NZ_SMMB01001287.1 GCF_009711365.1 Xanthovirga aplysinae
AAAAAAATAAATTATATCCTGTATTTGTAGCACTCACCGTGGCATTAGGAGGCTTTTTATTAGGATTTGATGGAGTAGTAAATGGTGGAGCCGTTCCTTTCTATAGGGTAACCTTTGGTATATCTAATGCTCCCTTTTTAATTGGACTTTCTTCCAGCGCTATTATTTTGGGAGGTTTATTCGGGAATTTTATTGTCGGGTTTTTAATTGATAAGATCGGTCGTAAACCAGCCCTATTGTTAACCTCTATTCTTTTTATGGTGGGTGCAGCTGGAACAGCTTTATCTCCCAATATTGTTCTTTTTATTGTATCAAAGTTAATTGCTGGGTTGGGAGTTGGAGTAGCTATACTAGTGGCCCCCATGTACATTGCAGAAATTGCTCCTCCTAAGCATAGGGGTTGGTTAGTGACTTTTAATCAACTCAACATTGTGGTTGGGCTTTCTGTGGCCATGTTGTCCAATTATTTCATATTAAAAACTGTTTTGGATCCTGATATTAATTGGAGATGGATGCTCGGAATAGGCTTTTTTCCTGCTTTGCTTTATTTTATATTACTTTTCTTGATTCCTGAAAGCCCTAGATGGTTAATCCAAAAAGGAAGAGAAGAGGAAGGACTTCGAATTCTTAGAAAATCTTGTGGGGAGGAAGAAGCTGAAAAAGAATATAAAAATATTAAGCTGGCGCTTACAGAATCAGAAAAACAAAAAGAGGCTCCTACCCAAAAGCTATTTTCCAAACAATTAAAGTTTATATTTTTCATAGGGTTTGGTTTGGCCATTTTTCAACAGCTCTCTGGAATAAATGCGGTTCTATATTATGCACCTATGATATTTGAAAGTGCGGGAAGCAAAATGGATACGGCCTTTTTAATGGCCATTGTGGTTGGTTTAGTGTTTACTGCTGCTACCATACTATCCATGTTCATGATCGATAGACTAGGCAGAAGACCTCTGTTGATTATAGGAACCATTATCATGGCATCTTCTTTTTTGTTGGTTAGCTTTTCCTTTCATAAAGGAACTTATGCTATAAAGCAAGAAGGAATAAATAGGGTTTGTGAACAAGCCTATCGAGCTGAAATATCTAAACAGGCCAAGATAAAGTATCCAAATAATTATTTGGCAGATTCCACTGTGGTGGGCCAAAATAAAGCTAGTTTGTATAAGAACGTGGCTTTAGTAGGGTCAATTGATTTGCAAAGTCCCGTCCTATTAAGGTCCAAAAGTGAAATTGAAGTTCTTAGGAAAACATTAATCCAAATAGAAGGAAAAATCTTTGATAAAGAAACCCAATTTTTCTCTTCTATTAAATCTCAATTGACAAGTCAATTTTCGATTGAAGAACAGGAATCTGTTTTAAAGAATTTTAGTGAAATCTATAAACCTTCTATTTTGAAAGAATCTATTAACATTAATAGTGTTATGGTGTTGATAGGAATCCTTGGATTTATTGCGGGTTTCTCAATCTCTCTGGGACCAGTCATGTGGGCTATGTTTTCCGAGATTTTCCCTATTCGATTACGGGCCAAAGCTATTGCAGTGGTAGGTGCAGCAAATGGTTTAACAAGTTTTATTGTAGCCACAATCTTCCCCATGGAATTAGAATTTATAGGTTCAGCTGCTACTTACCTTCTTTTTGGGATTTTCATGATATTATGCCTATTTTTTGTAGTGCGATATATCCCGGAGACCAAAGGAAAGACTTTGGAAGAGTTGGAGGCCGAGTTAATTAGAAATTAAAAAAAGGCTTTATGAGAAAGATAAAGAATCCTATTCTAAGAGGTTTTAATCCTGACCCTTCCATTATTCGAGTGGGGGAGGATTTTTATATAGCCACAAGTACTTTTGAATGGTTCCCAGGAGTGCAAATTCATCATTCCAAAGATTTGATAAACTGGAAATTGGTGGGAAGGGTGTTAACCCGTACTTCCCAATTAAATATGTTAGGCGTCCCTGATTCCTGTGGGGTATGGGCACCTTGTCTATCTTATGATAAGGGGACATTTTATTTGGTATTTAGCAATGTCAAATCATTCGATGGCACTTGGAAGGATACACCTAATTACTTGGTGACGACAGATGATATTCTTGGGGAATGGTCTGATCCCATTCATTTAAACTCCAGTGGGTTTGATGGCTCTTTATTCCATGATGAGGATGGTCGTAAATGGTATGTCAGCATGTTGGTTGACCATAGGAAAGGAAAATTTTTTGGGGGAATTATCCTCCAGGAATACGACCCCAAATTGAAAAGGTTGATTGGGAAAGCGGAGCATATCTTTGAAGGAACAGAATTGGGAATTACAGAAGGCCCGCATATATACAAAAAGGATGGTTACTTTTATATGGCCCTGGCAGAGGGAGGAACAGAATATAACCATGCTTTTACGCTAGTTCGGTCGAAAAGCCTACATGGTCCTTTTGAAATACATCCGCAAAATCCGTTAGTCAGTAGTCGGAATAATCCGGAATTAAAATTACAGAAGGCCGGCCATGGAGATTTGGTACAAACCCAAAATGGCGATTGGTATGCTGTTTTTCTGGTAGGAAGACCCCTTACCAGGCGTGGAAGGTGCATTACGGGAAGAGAAACGGCAATTCAGAAGGTAATATGGGAAAAGGATGAATGGCCAGTTTTGGCTCAGGGAGGAAATGAGCCTTCTGAGTTAGTAGATGCACCTCAATTGGAGGAGTTTCCATTTAAGAAAGAGCCTGGTAGGGATGATTTTGATACGTCTTTCTTGAATATTCATTTTCAGTCTTTACGGCTTCCGGTTACAGAAGAATGGCTGTCCTTGAAGGAGAGACCGGGTTTCCTAAGAATGAGAGGAAAGGAATCTCTTTCTTCTTTTCATTACCAAAGTTTGATCGCCCGAAGGTTGCAACACAAACATGTGGAGGCATCTACCTGTCTGGAATTTGAACCGGACTATTTCCAGCAAATGGCGGGCCTAGTTTGTTATTACAATACCAGCCATTACCATTATTTACACCTAACGTCTAATGATGACGGTTCGCAAAAATTATTGAATCTTCTTAGTTGTGATCAATTTAATATTACTGAGCCCTTGGAGGAAATGGTTGATTTAACTGGAGAAAAAAGAATTTTCCTTAAGGCCGACTTTAATGGTGCCGACCTACAGTTTTATTATGCAATAAAAGAAGGAGAGTGGATTAAAATAGGACCTGTATTGGATGGAAGCATTTTGTCCGATGATTACGTGCAGTATTTGAATAATCGCTATAGACCTGCTTTTACCGGGGCTTTTGTGGGAATCGCTTGCCAGGACTTAAGTGGTGGACAAAAACATGCCGATTTTGACTGGTTCGAATATAGGGAAGTGGAAATCGATAAATATTAACCGAACTCAAATTAATCTAAATTTAGCATGAATAGAATAATAGTATTGCTTCTTGGTGTCTTTTGCTTGGTTTCCTGTAAGCAAAATGAAAAAGTCCCTGTTTTAAAAGCCCAGGCTGAAGATAGTAGGGCTGGAATCAACAAAGCTAAATTTGAACCTGAAGATGGGCAAGTCTTACTTTTTGTGGGGCAGGAATTGCATGCCATAGGTGGTTTGGAGGCTTATAATGATGGCTATCTTGATCACTATAAAAAACCGGCAGGGTTTACCATGTATACGAATTTGGCCCCAGGGGACACTTCCTTTGGATACATACAAAAAGGCCTGGATGGAGTATGGACTACTGATGATTGGGGGGATAATGTTAGTAATATGTCTCTACAGTTGGGAGACCCAAATTTTGAAAATATGGCTTTGGCTATTGGTTTATCCATGGTAAATCATGAAGAAGCTGTTGCAAAAGGAGAAAGGGATGATCTGATAAAGAAATTAGGTAGTTTTCTTCAAGGATTGGCTCCCCGTCCTGTCTTTTTAAGAATTGGGTATGAATTTGACGGTCATCTATGGAATCACTATGATAGAATTTTCTACTTAAAAGCCTACCGTCGAATAAAAAATATTTACGACGATATGGGCATTACAAATGTGGCTTTTGTTTGGCAGTCCACTGGATTCGTTTCCAACCAAGAACAATTAGAAGCCTGGTACCCTGGGGATGATTATGTGGATTGGTGTGCTTTTTCATTTTTTGCCAGATGGAAGGAGGAGGAAATGATTGAGTTTGCCAGAAAAAATGACAAACCAGTTTTTATTGCCGAGGCCTCTCCAACCATTTCAGATTTTACTGTAAAATTTGATGGGAATACCAAAGAAACTATTCTTTCCAATCCCGAACAGGCAAAGGAGGCCTGGTCAAAATGGTTCAAGCCCTTCTTTAAAACCATTAATGATAATCCTGATGTCGTTAAGGCAATTAGCTACATCAATTGTCATTGGAAGGCTCATGAAATGTGGAAGGAAAATCCAACTTTCAAAAGGGTGGATGCCCGCCTGCATACCAGCAAATTGATTGATGGTAAATGGAAGAAAGAAATTTCAAAAGAGAAATATATTCATTCTTCTCCAACTCTTTATGAAGATCTTGGTAGTCATCTAAATCAACAAGCCAGTGGAAAAGATTAAATGGGGAATAGTAGGTCCTGGAATCATCGCACATGAATTTGCCCACGATTTCCAATTTGTAGAAAAAGGAGAGTTAATAGCAGTGGCTTCTCGCTCTTCTGAAAGGGGATTAGCATTTGCCAAAAAGTATAAGATCCCAAAAGTTTATAACTCTTATCAGGACTTATATGCCGATGAGGAAATTGATGCCATTTATGTGGCAACACCTCATACTTTTCATTTAGAAAACTCAAGGAATGCCCTAATGGCAGGAAAAGCAGTGTTATGTGAGAAACCCATAACCATTAATCCTGCCCAATTGGAAGAGCTAATTAAAGTTTCTAAAGAGACTGGAGGTTACTTGATGGAGGGTATGTGGACCTATTTTCTTCCTGCAATTAAAAAAGCCCAACAATGGGTGGAAGAAGGCAAAATAGGAAGAATTAAACATCTCAAATCTGATTTTGGATATCCTGTTCCTTTTGATCCTAAAGGTAGGATGTATAATCCGGAATTGGCTGGTGGGGCCCTCTTGGATATGGGGGTTTATACAATTGCCATGGCGTGGCTTTTTTATAAGAAAGATCCAAAAAATATAATCAGCTTAGGAAGAAAAGCTTCTACTGGGGTAGATAACGATGTGACCATGTTGTTTGAATACGAAGATGCCCTGGCGACTTTAACTACAGCTTTTCGGTGTAAGCTAAATAATTGGACCTACATCATTGGAGAGAATGGATATATCGCTATTCCAGATTTTTGGAGAGCGAAGGAATGCTTTTTATATGAAATGGAAAACTGTGTGGAACATTTTATTGATCCTCGAAAAGGTTTCGGTTTCAATTTTGAAATAGAGGCGGTAAATGCTGATTTGTTAGGAGGGAAAAAAGAATCAGTCATTATGCCACTGCATTTCAGTAGGAAATTGCAACAACATATGGCTCAAGTGGCTGATCAATTGATGGACCCCAAAAAGCAAGAGGCAGCTTATTCTTAGTTTTTATGCGTAGAAAATTGGATGGGAGAAGGATGGAAATAGGAAAGCTAATTGGACTTCATTCAAAAAAATAAAACGATAAATATGAACCCTAAATGGGCATATCTCGACTTCAATTCGAAATTCAAAACATTAAAAGCCATGAATAATCACATCTTAGCTATCAAATTTTGGGAGGAGGGTTATTTACATCTGGAGAATTTTTTCCCGCCTGAAATGATGGACCAGTTTAATGAATTGATTCTGGGACATTATGGGTTGAATCCTAATTGGGAACATAATGATGAGTTTATAGAAAAATCAGCCACGGAGGTTATTCCCTGGTTCCCAATGCGGGAGGGGGTGATGATTTTTGAGAAAATTGAAAAAAACGCAGAGTTTGCTCGGCTTTCAGCTCATATTCTTGGAGAAGGATGGAGTAACCTTTACTGCATGGCCATGTTCTCCAAAAAAGGAACCAAAGGGCAAGCCTGGCATCAGGATTGTCCGCCTGAAAACCCTCATCAATTTAACCTAAACCGCCTGGTTTATACTCATGATATTTCCCCTGATATAGGGGGAAAGGTTATTCTTGTCCCTGGTTCACATAAAAAAGGAGAATTGCCAAAAGGGGAACCTCATGCTGACATGGAAGGACAAGTGGTTTTGTCGCCAAAAAAAGGAGATGTGGTTTTTCTTCATGGTCATGTTTGGCATCGGGTTTTGCCGATTACGGGTAAATATCGAATCTCAACCAATTTTAGGGCCATGCCAAAGGATACACCAGAGGAAATTACGGATATAGCTGTTTACCGGAACATGCGATATAGATTTTCTACTTCTGAAGTGATTGAAGAAAGGTAATCCTTTTACTTTTACCTTAACCCGCAAAAATGATGACCACTAAATTAGTCAAAAGAGCAATTGGACTTTTTCTATTTAATTGTATATCCCTTTTTTTAGTTGCTCAAAATGGATTCGAGAAGTTTGATTGGGATAGTTATAGATCCTGGGAAAACACCACTGCCTATTCCAAAACCATTGTTGTTAACCAACGACACCCTAAGGCTTCAGATGAAAATCCAGGAACTCTGGAATTGCCTTTAAAAACTATAAACAAAGCTGCCCAATTGGTAAAAGCTGGGGAACGGATACTTATTTATTCGGGCATTTATAGAGAAACTATACGACCAAAAAATGAAGGTTCTGGTGCTGAAAAAATGATCTCCTATGAAAGTGCTCCTGGGGAACGGGTTATCATTAGAGGGTCAAGGATATTAAATACATCATGGGAGCAGAGGCAGGCTAAAACAGATGCCATAGATGATTCCACTTTCACCTATAGTTGGTCAAGAAAAATTTGGATGACAAAAATATCTGATGATTTTTTTGAGTATGGCTATTACCCTTTTAAGCTTCCCAACATTACTCCTGAAGAACACAAATTAATGCCCTGGGCTAAGCTTGTGAAGGAATTAGCCCCTTACAACTCCAAAAGGGCTTTAATCTTCCAAAATGGAAAACGTATGATTCAGTTAGAAGATTACGGGGATTTATCCAAAGTTCCTGGTTCTTTTTGGGTAAGTCAAGATGGAGAGACAGTTCATATTCATCCTTTCGGTGGAAAAGACCCCAATAATGACTTTTTTGAAGTGGGGGTGCAATCTTATCTTTTTAAACCCCAAAAGATTGGGATGGGTTATATTCAAATTCGGGGTCTTACTTTTGAGCATTGTGCCAATGGATTTTTGCGAACAAGCACGGGGGCTGTTACAGCACTGGGAGGACATCATTGGATAATTGAAGACAATACGATTCGACAAAATAATTCTTCAGGACTGGAATTTGGCTACTATGCCTTTGAGTTTAAAGATCCAAATCCAGAAAACATTCAACCTAGAAGAGATGAGGATCTTGGAGGCATGATCATCCGTAATAATTTGATTTATGAATGTGGTACCGCAGGAATTAGAAGTTATTCGGTGAAAGAGGGAATTATCACCAATAACGAAATTTACAATTGTGGATGGCAGGATGCCGAGAATTATTGGGAGTGTTCAGGAATAAAAATCCTAAAGGCCACTAAAACTCTGGTAAAAGGGAATCACATTTACAATATTCAGGGAGGTAATGGAATTTGGTTGGATTGGGATATTCAGTTTTCCAGAGTGACCGCCAATATTATCCATGATATTCAGAACATCCAAGGGGGCATTTTTGTGGAGGCCTCGAAAGTTCCTAATCTTGTCGATAATAATTTTATATGGAATATCGATGGAAATGGGATATATGGAAATGACACGGATTATTTAATGGTTTACCATAATTTGGTGGCTAATACTACAGGGCCCTTGGTGAATGCTGTGGTAGCTACTAAAAGAAAATTAAACGGGAAACCACTTACCGCAAATTACAATAAAGTTTTTAACAATATTTTTATAGATGGTGGAAAACCAATCACCTTTGATGGAATAGGAAACCAGGCTGATAATAACCTTTATGTAAGCACACAATTCCCTTCCAATGTTGATTTATCAGATTGGCAAAAAATAGGTTTTGGATCAAATAGTCAGGGAATTCTAGCTATTACCAAATTTTTGCCGGAAAATTTATTTTTTGTGTTGGACTCCAAACAAGCTATCCAAAATGTTCCAATACGCCCAGAAATTAAAAGAGACTTTAATTCTAAGCTTAGGAAGGGAAGTTTTACTGTTCCAGGCCCATTTGCAACTATTACTGAACTGAAGAAAATTTCCTTGTTGGAATCTTCTCCACAGCCCGGGTTAGGAGGGACTTAAAAAAATCAGAAATGGATGTAATAAGATGTTTCATTTTCAAAAAGGGGTTAATAATTAAACAATTAGCAAACTAATTATTGGTAAATTATACTTTATGGAAGTTTTAGAAAAACAAAATAAAAAGCAGGGAGCCCTTCCAAATTCAGGATATAATAGTCGTTTTGTCATAGGAATTACGCTGGTAGCCACTTTGGGAGGGCTTTTGTTTGGATATGATACAGCCGTTATTTCCGGCGCCATTGGTTCGGTCAGGACCTATTTTGGTTTGACTGCTATTCAAATGGGATGGGCAGCATCCAGTGCCTTGGTAGGTTGTATCATTGGGGCTTTTTTAGCTGGCCCCTTAAGTAATAAATTTGGTAGGAGACCTTCCTTAATTATTGGGGCTATATTGTTTTTAGTTTCAGCTATTGGATCAGCTTTACCGGAACAATTTACGGTATTCATTATCTACCGAATTATCGGAGGAGCAGGTGTAGGAATTGCCTCCATGCTTTCTCCTATGTATATTGCCGAGATCGCCCCTGCCCCTATTAGAGGACGTTTGGTTTCTTTCAATCAATTTGCCATTGTCTTTGGTATTATGTTGGTCTACTTTGTTAATTACTTTATAGCCTTACAGGGTGATAATAGTTGGAATATAGAGGAAGGGTGGCGTTGGATGTTTGGATCGGAAGCCATTCCCGCTTTAATTTTCTTGATCTTTCTGTTTTTTGTTCCAGAAAGCCCTAGATGGTTGGCATTAAATGGGGCAACTGACAGAGCGTATCAAACTTTAAAAAGGATTATTGGCCCATCTAAGGCAAAAGATGAGTTAAGGGCTATCGACGATTCCATTCAAATTTCAAAAAAGACTAGGGTACATCTCAAAGAAATCTTAAGGCCTGCAATAATAAAAGTTTTACTAATTGGCATTGGGCTTTCCGTTTTGCAGCAGGTAACGGGGATCAATGTGTTCCTTTATTATGCCCCGGAGATTTTTAAGAAGATGGGCAGTGGAAATGATGCTGCATTGCTCCAGACCGTTGTCGTTGGCGTTGTGAATATGGCCTTCACGGTAGTTGCAATTCTTACTGTAGATAAATTTGGTCGCAAACCATTGATGGTTTGGGGTTCATTGGGAATGGGAATTTGTATTTTGGCCATAGGTTTTGCAGCATATTTTCAAAATACAGAAGTTTGGTTATTGCTCTTTATTTTGGGTTACATTGCATTTTTTGCCCTATCTCTGGGGCCGGTTACCTGGGTTTTGTTGTCGGAGATCTTTCCAAACAGAGTAAGAGGAATTACTTTGTCCATCGCAGTTGCCGCTCAATGGATATCCAATTTTGTGGTTTCCCAAACCTTTCCTATGATGATGGAAAATGAAAGTTTGTTGGCAAAGTTTAATGGAGCCTTCCCGTTTTGGGTTTATGGGGTCATGTGTGTGGTATCGGTTTTCTTTAATAAGTATTTGGTTCCGGAAACCAAAAATAAGTCACTGGAAGAAATGGAAGCCCTTTGGGAGGAGAAAAAATTAAAAAATGAAAGTCAAAATGTTCCAACTTAAAATGGAGACTTTATTCATTTCTTTCAGGCAATTTAAAAATTGAAAAACTATAAGATATGCTATGCTTAGGATTAGACATAGGAAGCTCTTCGGTCAAAATTACAGTGTACGATGCAGAAAAGGGATCGGTGGTAGCTTCAACTTATTATCCGGAAGGTGAACTTCGAATAGATGCTCCCAGTCTTGGATGGGCCGAACAAAATCCGGAAATGTGGTGGGACTGTATTGTTAAAGGATGTCAGCAATTATTTGTGGCTGCCAATTTTGACCCCCTGGAGATTCAGTCTATAGGGATTACTTATCAAATGCATGGGTTGGTGTTAGTAGACAAGGAGAAAAAGGTTCTTCGCCCTTCTATTATTTGGTGCGATAGTCGAGCAGTTCCTATTGGAGATAAGGCGCTGAAGGATTTAGGACATCAATACTGTTTAAGTCGCTTGTTGAATTCTCCGGGAAATTTCACAGCTTCAAAGCTCAAATGGGTAAAAGAAAATGAGCCTGAAATATACCAAAAAATTCACAAAATCATGTGGCCTGGAGATTATGTGGCCATGAAGTTGACCGGAGAAATTACCACTACCTGCACTGCTTTATCAGAAGGAATTTTTTGGGATTATGGGAAGAATGAGTTGTCTAGGAGGTTAATGGAATATTACGAATTTGAGGAAAGCCTAATCCCTGCATTAGTTTCGGAAATTGGGATGCAAGGTTGCTTAAGTGCTCAAATGGCTAATGAACTGGGCTTGAAAGCAGGAACTCCGATCACTTATAGAGCAGGAGATCAACCTAATAATGCTTTTTCTCTTAATGCTTTAAAACCAGGTGAGGTGGCCGCTACTGCTGGAACATCAGGGGTGATTTACGCGGTAACAGATAAAAAGATCAGTGATCCTCACTCTAGGGTAAATACCTTTTTGCATGTAAACAATAGTCCTGATTATCCAATCAATGGAGTTCTACTTTGTGTAAATGGGACTGGGAGTTTATATCGTTGGGTTCGTCAAACCTTTAACCCAAATATTTCTTATGCAGAAATGAATGACCAGGCAGGAAAGTCTCCATTAGGTGCTGAAGGCCTTCATTTTTATCCTTTTGGAAATGGGGCGGAAAGAATGCTCCATAACCGACAGCTTTCAGCCACCATGAAGGGGTTAAACTTTAACAAACATCATCAGGGACATATCTTCCGGGCTGCACAAGAAGGGATCGTATTTGCCTTGAACTACGGAATGGAAATACTAAAAAACTTAGGAATAGATATTTCCAGAATAAGGGCAGGAAATGCTAATATGTTTCTTAGTCCTCTGTTTAAAGAAGCTTTCACCAACATCAGTGGGGTAAGTTTGTATATGTATAATACGGATGGAAGTGTAGGTGCAGCATTGGGAAGTGCTATAGGAGTAGGTTATTTTAACTCTTTTGAGGAAGCCTTTAAAGGTCTCACATGCACTGAAGTAATTGAACCGGATATGTCAAAAGTAGAGCAATATAAAGAAGCATATAAAAACTGGAAATTAGGCCTGGAGCAAATATTAGCCATGGAAAAGTACCAGGCTGGTATCAATGGCACAATCGCCAGGGTTGACCGTGAGCTTGTTTGAAAATCTAAGAGGATTTTTTCCAGAGTCTTAAAAAACCAAAAAATAACCCTAAAAACCTAAAGGAGGAACCTCTCAAAAAGACATTGTATAATTTTAAATAATAGAAGTATGAGTATAGTAATTGGAGAAAAAGAATATTTTAAAAATATCGGAAAGATTCCTTTTGAAGGAAAGGAATCGGATAATCCATTGGCTTTTAAATATTATAATCGAGAGCAAGTTGTGGCTGGTAAAACTATGGAAGAGCATTTTCGTTTTGCAGCTGCTTACTGGCATTCTTTCTGTAACACAGGTTCAGATCCTTTTGGGCCAGGAACCCGACAATTGCCTTGGTTAACTCATGCGGATCCAATTGGAAGGGCCAAAGAGAAAATGGATGCCGCTTTCGAGTTTTTTACTAAGTTGGGAGTCCCTTATTATTGCTTTCATGATTTTGATTTGGTGGATGAAGGTAGGAGCCTAAACGAATCAGAAGAAAGGCTTCAAATTATGGCGGATTATGCTAAGGAAAAACAACTTAAATCTGGAGTAAAATTATTATGGGGTACCGCTAACCTTTTTTCTAATCCACGCTATATGAACGGGGCAGCCACCAACCCTGACTTTAAAACGGTGGCTTTTGCCGGTGCCCAATTGAAAAATGCCCTGGATTTAGCCATAGAACTGGAAGCAGAAAACTATGTCTTCTGGGGAGGAAGAGAAGGCTATATGAGTCTATTAAATACAGATATGAAACGGGAATTGGAGCATATGGCTCGTTTTCTTCATATGGCCAAAGATTATGCCCGTAAAAATGGTTTTAAAGGAACATTCTTCATTGAGCCTAAGCCAATGGAGCCAACAAAGCATCAGTATGATTTTGATAGTGCTACCGTCATTGGTTTCTTGAAGGAATTTGGATTAGAAAAGGATTTTAAACTGAATATAGAAGTAAATCATGCTACTTTGGCTAGCCATACCTTTCAGCACGAATTGCAGGTGGCAGCAAATGCCGGAATGCTGGGAAGTATAGATGCCAACCGAGGGGATTATCAAAACGATTGGGATACGGACCAGTTTCCCAATAATCTTTATGAATTGGCGGAAGCCCTATTAGTGATCCTGGATGCTGGAGGGTTTCAAGGAGGAGGAATAAACTTTGATGCAAAGGTACGTCGAAATTCAACCGACCTGGTTGACATGTTCTATGCCCATATAGGGGGTATGGATGCTTTTGCCCGTGCTTTGCTTATGGCAGAAGATATCAGGACTAAATCTTCTTATTCTAAATGGAGATCAGATCGTTATGCCTCCTTTGATCAGGGCAAAGGAAAGGATTTTGCTGAAGGAAACCTTAGCTTGGAAGAATTGAGTCAGCTTGGGCATTCCTACGGAGAACCCGTACAAACAAGTGGAAGGCAGGAATTATTTGAGAATTTGATTAATCAGTATATCTAGGTTTTAAATTAATATTTAGAAAAAAGGGACATACTTGAGAGAAAGCATGTCTCTTTCTTTAATATTTAATATAGGAAGTCTTCTTCTAAAGGAAGTTTATTTTTGGCCTATTAAAGAACCTTCTTAAATTCTATCAATCCCACACTGGGTTCAATTAAATCGGTTTCTAGAGAAATTATTTCATTCTCTTCATTTAGATTAAATTTAAAAATATAGTCCTCTTTAAACTCTTTAGAGAAGGCCCTAAATGAATCATTTCCGTAATAAGTTATTTCTTCGGTGTAATTCCCAGCTTGAACTTTTAATTTATTCTTAATCATAGAAATTTCTATTGTTCCAAAGCCTTCATGTCTATAAAGCCCTTTATAATCTCTAATTTTGAGGGTGGGATTATTATTTTGAACCTTTAAAGAATCTGGGTGCCTAAGGAATATCTTTGGGTTTCTGGCCAATAGCTGATTCCAATCATTTAAATCTTTACCCACAAATAGATCTAGCAATGAAAAGGTCATTCTAAATGGAAAGCTTTGAGCGCTAAATCCCTCATTTGCAAGTAGTATCCAGGATAGATTATCATCAGGAAGAAGAACGATTAAACTTTGGTGCCCCATATTATCTCCATGATGCATTACTACCTTATGACCATAATAATCAAACACAAACCAGCCTAAACCATATTCCAGAGCTGAAAATCCAGGATAGGGTTCTTCAAAACCAATAGCAAAATGACCTTTAAGGTTATAATCTATTAGCTCTTTTGACAGTATGGAATCATTTCCATTAATTAAGAAACGGCACCATTTTTCCAGGTCATGAATGGTTGAAAATAAATTACCCATCCCTGAAACGCTATAGATAGGAGCTGCATAATCTATATCAATTAAATTTCCATTCTGATATCCTAAAGATCTATTGTTGGCACTTTTGTATTTTTCCAAATCCCAATGTGTATCCCTCATCATCAAGGGGCTTAATATTTTTTCCTCTAGTAATTCTTCCCATTTTTTTCCGGATAATCTTTCCAAAAGATATGCGGCAAGAATATATTGATTATTGCCATATTGAAATTGAGTTCGAAAACTAGAAGTTGGCTCTAAATACTTAAGTTTTTTGAAAACGGATTTATTGGGGTCTTTTTTCTCTTCCTCGCTGAGCATATAATGGGTAAAATCATATCTGGGGAATCCGAATCTATGGGTTAATAGATCCGTTAAATTGACCTCCGAAGTAATAAAATCATTCTTAAATTCCAGGTCTGGCAAATATGCTTTTAAGGGTTTATTAAAGTCAAGTTTGCCTTCCTCCACAAATTGTGATAATAATATGCTATTAAAGGCCTTGGTGTTAGAACTAATGGGAAAAATAGTAGAATCCGTAAGTTGTGATTTGGTTTGTAAGTCATTATATCCAAATCCTGATGAATAAATAATGGAATCATTTTTTATAATAGATAAATACCCTCCAATGGTTTTGGTCCTTTCCAAAGTAATTTGACCCAGGCTATCTATTTTTTGACTTAACAATTGGGCATGTACCTGTTGAAGGCTTATCAATAATATGAAGGTTAAAAAATACTTTTTGTACATTTTTTGCACGGATTATTTAAGTTATAAGGATTCAATTTTCAATTATTAAATCTATTCTAGAAATGGTCAAAATTCCACCTATGTTTCATTTCCATTTTTTATATATGGCGTAAATTTCAGAATTTAATTTTTATTAAAAAGATATCTTAACTCTTTTATCACCTTAAATTCTATTTATCCACTTTTTCATAATTGGCCTTAAAATATCTTTTTAAATCCTCGACAGAAAAATAATAACAACTTAATCAATGAAGGAATAAAAGATAAACCCCCAAATCCTGCTGGCCCTGAAATCTTATTTTTTCATGGGTTTGCTCCAAACAAGATCAGTGTGTTCCGAACTATTGTTTTTTTACCTGATTTGAAGAAACTCCCTGCCTCTCTTTTAAACATCGCGAAACTAAGCTGTCAATGAATGATGCGCTCAATAGATTTGCATAAATTAATAGGGTTAAAATGTGCACTTTTAAACAAATTTTGTTCAATAATGAACATTTTCTTAAGTAGGAAAAATTGATATTACACCTTCATTGATTGTATAGGCGTGTTTTGGTTATTCTGGCACAGCAGTTGAATTATATGAGGCACAAACTATTAATTCAAAACCAAAAAATATACAGCTATGAAAATCGAATCAACAAACTCTTTAAAGCCTTTTTCGAATATGTTATTCTTTGGAGCTCTCGCCTTAACTTTAAGTCTTTCATCTTATGCTGGAGTTACCAAAAAAGCTGATAGTGCAGGTATAAGCATAGCTTATGAAATGATCTTAAGCCCTGAGGAAGAGTTGGCCTTAGCCAGTGAAGCCATGAGCCCTGTAATGGAGGAGATGATTTCTTTTCCACAGGAGGTTTTTGTATATGACCAGCATAATAATTTGATTCACCATGCCACAGGTACAGAACAAGAGTTACAACAAAACATTAAACTACAGGCAGTAATAGCCAAATGTAATTTATTAATGGAGAGCGGTGGTGATAAATTTTTCGTTAGGAGAAAATAGGGGAAGATAGTTTGTGAAATGGGAGAGGTTTCGCAAATTTTTACTTTATAGTATATAGATTAGCTTTAGCCGGTACAAAATAAGTGTCGGCTAATTTTTGTATGTTGAGGTTGAAAATGAGTTAATGGGTGGGAGTTTCAGTAATGGGCAAGTTGATAGGAAACAATTACCGTTGGTTAAGGTATTCATTAAAAAAATCCTAGCATTTTTTTAAAGTGCTAGGATTACTTCACATAAAAAATTTACTCTTTTGTAATGAGACTTGGGCGGTGGTTAAATTTATTTGGCAAGTAAATTAAACCATCAATTTCCACAGTTAAATGGCTCACAGCCTTTTGAAGTTGAGAAATTATGGAATTGATTCTAAAAAACTAATTGCTTATTTCAATAATTGATCAATTACCTCCTTGTTAAGTTTTTTTCCATCTGGATCGGCAGAAGTCTTTAAATGGCAGAATTCATTGGCCCATTCTGAAGTTCTGATTCTTAGAGGTGGGTTTTTATCTAAAGCACATTTCAATACCACTTGTGCAACTTCTTCCGGGCTTTGGTAAATCCCACTATCTTCATTTTCTGATCGTTTTTTTGCACTTCCCATATAGGAATTAAAGATGGGTAAATATTCATCATTTTGGAGACCTCCAGTTTTTTCGACATTCTTCAGGACGGAATTGGCAAATTCCGATGAAATCCCACCTGGTTCTACAATAGAAAACTTAATGCCAAATGGTTCAGTTAAATAGGTGGCAAGGGATTCTGTGTATCCTTCAACTGCAAATTTAGCTCCGCAATACAGTTCATTAAAAGGTTGCCCCACTAAACCACCAACAGAACTTATATTAATAATATGTCCTTGCTTTGCCTTACGCATAAAAGGTAATACTGCTTTAGTAGTACGGATAACACTAAAGTAATTTACATCAGTAACCCATTCAATTTCTTCCTGGCTAGCGTGCTCGGTTGTGCGGACAAAGCCGGCCCCAGCATTATTTATCAGAATATCGATTCTACCATTCTGCTCAATGATTTTTTTTATACATTTTTGAATACTATTGGAATCAGATACATCTAGTTGTTCTATGTGCAAATCAATATTTTTTTCTTTGGCTTCTTTTAGCAATGCTTCTTTTTTTTCCAAATTCCGCATAGTGGCATAAACTTTAAATCCTTGCATGCCAAATAGGATTGCAGTTTTTAATCCTAGTCCTGTTGAGGTTCCAGTAATCAAAACGATCTTTTTCATATTACTTCTATTTTGTCGGCTTAAACGAATATTTATTCGGTATAAAATTAAAAAAATTCGAAATTTCAATATTTAACTTATTCTTCTAGTCTTTGCTAGCCTAATGATTTGTTTTCTGGGTATTACAAAGAAATTCTTTATTTTATCACCTCTAGGATTTTCTTTATTATCCCGCATTTCTATTCTTTCTTATTTTCTTTTACAAAGGTAAAGGCTTTGTTATTGGCGAACAAATATTCGTTAAAGTTTATTTTTTCTATTTCTTTTTTCATTATGGAAAATCATTTTCCTTTAATCTCCCTAAGGTGCTAATCATAGCTTTTTGTGCCTTTGGGCTGGGGCGTAGCTGTTTAATAGCATTTCTTTGGTCCTTCAATTGGGTTAGAATGATAGCATTTAAATGAAGATTTTAGAAGGTTTATTCATGAGTCTATAATCAACCTTTTTAAGGTTGGTTGAGCCATTTGATCCCATTAACCAATAATTGTTGAAAACCCTTATAGCTTTGAGCGTGATCGAAATGCCCAAGTGTAAGGCATAGGACTTTACCTTTTCCCCAGTTCTTTGTCCACATAATTGGATGGGCCTCAGATCGGGCAATGACATCATTTTCATTCGTAGTGAATTCCATTAAATACAGTTCATCCAGGATTTTGAAATTTTCCAAATTCTCTGTAATGGGATGTTTTGGTTTTTTAGTTAAATCCCAATTGCCATAGACGGCATCGTAGGTATCGACCTTTATTGTTTTTAAATCATCGTGATTGATAAAATGGGCTCCTATGATTTCTTCATACTTTTCCTGATTGACAAAGCTGACTAGGCCAGCGTGAAAGGCAAAATAGGACTTGCCAGATTTTATAAATTCTGAAAATGCTTTAAATTCTTTCTCATCGGGTTCCTGAAATAAGGAATTATTGAGGATGAGGTCATATTTTTTTAATGCACTGCTGTTTAGGATATTTAGGTGGTCAGTAATGGTGATATGGGCAATCTCTTTTAATGCCTCTTCGATAATAGAATTAAAGTAAGGATGAGTCCAATCTTGATTGGGATGACCTTCATATTTGTTTCCCATTCCAGTAATAAATAGGATATTGATTTTTTTAATTTGTGATTGCCCCTTGGTCCAATTCAAGCTAGGGAAAAAGGTGAAAAAGATTATTAATTTGATTGTCATTCTTCCCATGTAAAATTGTGCTTTTCTTGTTTTTTAGATTCTTTATTAATGAATACTTGTCTATCCCATTTTGAAAATGATTTTGGGATAAAGCTATTTATGAAGCACAAATAAACCCATTGAGATAGTGAACTTCGACCGTTTTCGCGAAACCACACCTTTTTTAGGCCATTATTTTACCTTTCTATAATTTTGCGATATTTTAATAATCAAAATCAGTGTTTTATGGTGTTTGGGCATTTTTTATATTTTCCTTTTGGTAATTTTCAGGTTTTGGTAATCAAGAAAGTATAGTAATTTTATGGAAATTGAATTATTAGCGGAGGCACTTAGGATATTGCTTAAGTTTTGGCCAAAATTAATTTCAGTATTGGTTTCTTCCGTCATAACAGCATTTTTCCAAACCACACTTAATTCGCTTCCAGGAGCCAACCTCCAGGTATAGATTAAATCTACATTGAAAGCATTAAAGTTTACATTGTGAATATTATTTCCCTCATTATCCAGCCCCATATAATTACTTTCGAATAACAAACCTTGTTCGTCCAGTTCATAAAAAGTATCCCTAAAAGTTAATTTATTCCAATAATGTCTTAACCTACAGGTGAGGCTCATTTTTTTATTAAAGGTGTAAGTGGTATTAAAAGTATTGATTAATCTTTTCATGCCCCTTATTCCAAATAAAATACGTTCCACACCATCATTTTCGTCATTTACGAAGAATCTATTTCTTCTTTCTCTGGTATATTCTAATTGGTGTTCAAAGGTAAACTTATCTTTCACTCTTAGAGTTAGCCCCCCACCATGCCAGTTATTAAATTCATTCCATTGAGTTCTCCCATTAACTCCAAAGTATGCATTAAATACCAAACGCTTGCGCTCATCAGTGGTTACCGAGGAGTGCATCTGGTAAATGGGCGGTAATACAAATCTTCGGTTTTCTTCTCTTGCTTCGGTGTAATTATGTTCATTATTAGGGGAAGTGAGAAGGAAAAGATAGTAGGTCCAGAAATTTTTTAATTGTTGGGTCGTCTCTAATAGAATTTTCCAATTTGAATAAGCCCTAGGAGCATATTGCTGATCATAAAATAAATTCAAATCTAAACGAAGCCAATTGTACAAGGCAGATTTCGGTCTGTTATTGATATAAGACCCTGTTAAATTATGATTAATTTCATTTACTCGGCTTTGGTAACCCAAGTCATTTGGGTCATAATTTTTACTTTCAACATTTGTTTGCCAACCGTATTGAAATTTACCACTTACTTTTTCCAATTTGACATAGGAACGGTACCCCATGGTCATACTTTCTTGGAGTTGATTTCCTTTCTGACTTAAGGCAGAAAATATAGACATCCTGTATGTATTACTTTTATTAAAAAGGGAGAGTAAAAAAGCAGATACGTTGGCGTCTTCAAAATCATTCCAACGATTTACATTGGTATTGATAAAGGATAGGTTGGAATTGTTTTTAAGATTTTGGTCCAATACTAATACATTAAAATTGGTTAAAGGATCTACCAAAATATCCCTTTCTTTCCCTGTCTCATAATTTCTAATGGTAGCATAGGTTTTATTGGTAAGGGCATTAAAAAAGCCAATTCCCAAACCTTTTCTATTTCGACCACTTACCTTGATAGCATTTAGTAAGGGGGCTTCTTGGGGTTCTTGTATAATTTCTTCATTTATATCACCCTCTTCTATTTTCACTTTCCCAAAACTTTGGCCTATTCGTCTGGAATAAAATAAATCTTCTTTATTAAAAAGTGCAGTACCTTCAGTAAAGAATTGACGGTTTTCATCAAACTTTACTTCAAAGGGACTGAAGTTGAGCACTTCATTGTCTGATTGTACCTGTCCAAAATCAGGAATTAAGCTCATGTCAAGGGTAAAAGCATCATTAATACCATATTTTAGATCCATTCCCCCATTAAATGATCTTGACCAATTTCCATTATCACTTTTTGTCAAGGTAGAGGACAGGTAAGGGTAGGCGAATAATCTTAGGGGAGGTTGAATACCTTCTATATTATTGAGTAAGCCACTTTGCGTTAGAAAACCATTGATTGTTGGATCAATCGGGCTCCACCAGCTTTTTTCTCCTGAATGGTTGTGGTATCTTAAGAGGTTGATAGACCAGTTCTGTACATGCGATTTGGGAAATCGAATGGCAGAAAAAGGAATTTTCATTTCTACTTGCCAGCCACCTTTTGTGATTTGAACTTTAGCATCCCAGACGGCATTCCAATTAGTGTTTTCTTCTTGATAAAGGTAGGTAGCATCAAACTGAACCCCGGCTGCAGTAACAAAAAAACCTATGGCTTCAATTCCACTGTTATAAGGATCTAGGAATATGCCAAAATAGTCCGTATTTCTTAGTGTGTCTCTTGGGGTTAAGGTTTTAGTTATTTGCTCTGATTTACCGTATAAAGTGGCCCCCAGGTAGAGGGCTTTGTCGTCATAGACCACTTTTATCTCCGAAATGAGATTTGCAGGCTCTCCTGCAGTAGGAAGTTCTTGAGTGAAGGCAGTGGCTGTTTCAGCTTTTTCCCAAAAGAATTCCTCTAATTTACCATCAATAGTTGGGGTTTGTTCTATTTTGCTGGCTCTTAATTCTATTTGGTAATTAGAAAGATTTTGAGCAAATAGTCTACTGTTTGAGCAAATTAAGAGTATACCTATGAATAAGTTTTTCATAAATTAAAACATTTGTAATTGGAGTTGAAAATAGGAGTTGGTACTGCTTGGTTATTAAATAGTCTGGGAGAGGCCAGTTATTTTTATGATTGCTGATTTCATAATTTATCCTAACATAGTTCAGAAATAATTTTTTTGCATCAACCTTTAGGGTATATGCCTTTCTTAGGGAGAATAGTGAAATTGAAAATGGGGCAATCCTTTTTAATATTTTTCCTCTGATAGGGATGAGACCAATGGTGATCAGTTTTAGGCTCAAATTTGATGACGCTATCTGTAATAGGAAGTATTCTAATAATTATAAAAATTCTCTTCCCCTTGATTGAGGTTGCCTTAAACGGGAGTGAATAAAGGAGGGAAAATTTGATGGTGAAATTCTCAATTGATCCTTCTGTTTCTATCATGGTTTAATTCTTTATACATGAATAATGGATTATCTCATTTTGAAAATGGTGTATGGATAAACTCTATTGTTAAGCACAAATAAACCCGATGAGGAAGTAAACATCGACCGAATTCAGGAAACCAAACCTTTTTT
>NZ_SMMB01000417.1 GCF_009711365.1 Xanthovirga aplysinae
ATTATTCCACTTTTTCAATTCCAGCTAGTGAAGCTTCGATTTCTCCCTGATTTAATTCATGCTCAACCAGTTTTCCTGAGAAATAATTCTCATAAGCCTGCATATCAAAATTTCCATGCCCACAGAGATTAAACAAAATAGTTTTAGGAACACCTTCTTCTTTGGCCTTTTTAGCTTCATAGATGGCTGTAGCAATTCCGTGGGTAGCTTCAGGCGCCGGAATAATCCCTTCTGTTTGAGCAAATAAGGTCCCCGCTTTGAAACATTCCAACTGATGATGTGCTCTTGCCTCAATTAATTGATCTTTTAACAATTGACTTACGATCACACCTGCCCCATGGTATCTTAAACCACCTGCGTGAATAGGAGCCGGAACAAATTGATGACCAAGTGTGTACATGGGAAGTAGAGGAGTCAGTCCAACGGTATCTCCAAAATCATAACGAAACTGCCCTCTGGTTAATTTAGGGCAGGAGGCTGGTTCGCTGGCTACACACCTAATATTTGCTCCCTTCTCAAAATTAAAACGAAGGAAAGGAAAAGCCAACCCTGCAAAATTAGAGCCTCCACCAAAAGGAGCAATAACTACATCAGGCATGTATCCGGCTTGTTCCATTTGCTTAACAGCCTCTAAACCAATAATGGTTTGATGAAGTAGGACATGGTTAAGAACACTTCCCAAGGCATATTTAGTTTCTTTATCTGATGCTGCTCTCTCAACTGCTTCAGAAATGGCAATTCCAAGACTACCAGGAGAGTTGGGGTCTTTTTCTAAAATTTTTCTTCCTGCTTTCGTAAGCTCAGATGGAGAAGGATAAACATTTGCCTTCCAGGTGTTCATCATAACCTTTCGATAAGGTTTTTGGTAATAACTCACCTTTACCATATACACTTCACAAAATATTCCAAAATGCTGACAAGCAAAACTTAGTGCACTCCCCCATTGACCCGCTCCTGTTTCAGTAGTAATTCTTTTTACCCCTGCTTGCTTATTATAATAAGCCTGAGGAACAGCTGTATTGGGTTTATGCGATCCAGATGGACTGACTCCTTCATATTTATAAAAAATCCTGGCCGGAGTATCCAAAGCTTTTTCAAGGGAATGGGCCCGAAACATAGGAGTAGGTCGCCATATTTTATAGATTTCCCTAACCTCATCAGGGATACTAATCCATTTTTCGGTAGAAAATTCTTGCTTTATTAATTCTTGAGGAAACAAAGGGGTTAAGGCTTCCGGACCAATGGATTCTTTTGTTACCCGATTTAATGGAGGCAAAGGCTTATTTGGCATATCAGCTGTGATGTTGTACCAATTTTCAGGTATTTCATCCTCTGGCAGTAGAAATTTCTTCTTCATACTTTATTAGCTTTTTAATATTAAATTAGAAGTTATTTAAATTAAGAAAAATATAGGATAATTTTTCCGCAATTGGAACTAACTTATTTTATAAAGAGAAGTGTCAAAGGATTCTTTTACTAAGAGTATTTTAAAAATCCGCTACCTATTATTGG
>NZ_SMMB01000240.1 GCF_009711365.1 Xanthovirga aplysinae
TGTGGTATATCTACATTATATCAATTACTTTTACCTAGACAGAAAGTGGAAGTAATTCCTTAAGAGAAAAACAATCTTCTTCCTTTTTTGAAAATTCCTTACGCCTCCCATCCTAATAACCATGATTTCCTGGTTGATTCTCTCTCCAAGCTTTCCTAACTTCTATTAGGGTATTTCCCTTTGTTTCCCTTCTTATTATGATCCCCTCTTTCGTTTCCGATGCCAAAAATCTTCCTGTCCCTAATCCTGTTTCTAAGCTCCACTATTGTTTTTTCTCAAAAAATTGAAGTTGAGAGAATGAAAGACAAATTTTCTCAGTCCCATGTTTTCTACAACCTTCCTGACTCAAAAGGACAATTATTTGATGTCCTGATAGGGCGCTATTGGCATGACCGGGATCAATATTTTGTCTGTATTTATACCACCGACACAAAAACCGTGGAAGAACTAATTTTGAATTACAAAGGGATAAGAAAAATAGAGGGAGTGGAATATCACATTTACAAACATATCTATAGAAACATCGAGGTTCTATCTGAAAAAGGCCTTTCGGAAATGGCTTTTAGGGGCCGTCCTAATTCTTTTTCCATTCATTTTCTTACTAGCGGGGAAAGGTTGGGTTTTCCTCTTGCTACCCAGGATTAAGCCTTCGATCTTTCTAGGAAGAGGGACACATTGGATTTAACTATTCTACTTTAAAAACTCTTTGATTAAAATTTGGCAGCAATTTCAAGTCGCAGCCATACATATGAAGGTGAAATGTAGGTTGAAATCCAACCACTTCTGTTGAATGGATATCATTTTCA
>NZ_SMMB01000079.1 GCF_009711365.1 Xanthovirga aplysinae
GACAATAGTCAAAAATTTCATGGACATCAAGATGGTTCAAATAATACAATGGGTTTAGTAAATGGAATAGCGGACGGGAACAATAATGATGAAAATTGGCAAGAATTTGAAGGTCTCCAGGATGGAATGATGCACCTCCTTAATGATGTAAATATCATTACAGATAGCCGAAATAACCGCAATACACAAAAGGCGTGGGTTTCTCAAGATGGGTCGGAACAGGAGATTGGCCAGATAAATGCCATAATCGGTGCCGGCGGTGTCGGTGGGAATGATAATACTAACAAC